>CAYTGK010000043.1:0-8448 GCA_964437305.1 uncultured Muribaculaceae bacterium | reverse complement strand
TATCAAAGACATATTAGAAAATTTAACTATGAATTAACATTATCTAGAAATTATATAATTATTTATAGACTTTTAATTAAAAATTTAGTACAATTAAACTGGTGATAGTATGACTATAGGAATAGCTTTTACTTTTTGTAGTTTCTTTTATATAGTATTATTAACAATTGTTTATTTTCATAAATCACGAATAAAAACACTTGAAAATAAAATATACTCTAAATTAATTCTGACAAGTTTATTTGGTACAATTATAAGTTTGTTATGTTATTATTTTATGGTTGATTATGAAAAAACTTTTTTTCTTAATTTTATTTTTCCAAGACTGTATTTAGTATATTTAATTACATGGATAATGTTATTTACTTTATATGTTATAGTTATATCTTTTCCTAAATTAAATTTTAAAAAACTTAATTTTACTTTTTTGATTAGTTATTTAATTTTAATAATTATAACAATTATGTTACCTTTATATTATCATACAGGAATTGTTTATTTATATGGACCAGCAACTACATTTTGCACAATAGTTTCAGGAATATTTACTTTAATTATGTTGTATTGTTTATTTAAAAATATAAAACAGATTAAACAAAAAAAATACTTACCTTTAATATTTTTTCTTCTATTGGGAACTATAATTTTAATTATTCAAAGATTAAATCCAGGATTATCTTTAATAACGTTTGGAGAAGCTTTTATTACTTTTCTTATGTATTTTACAATTGAAAATCCTGATGTAAAAATGATAACAGAATTAAAGAAAAATAGATTACTTGTTAATCAAACTAACGAAGAAAAATCAAATTTATTATTCTTAGTTTCTAATCAAATCAAAGAACCTATAAAAAAAATACAAGAATTATCTCAAAATACATCAGAAATTAAAGATATTGAAACTTATCAAGAACTAGTTAAAGAAATCAATAATTTATCACATTCTCTATCTTTTCAAGTAGAAAATGTTATGGATATATCAACCTTAAATGATAGTAATATTAAAGTAATTGAAAATAAATATAACTTAACTAATCTAATTGAAAAAATTTGTATTTTAAAAGAAAAAAATATTCCTAATAATGTTGAATTTCGTGTAAATATAGGAAAAAATATACCAAAATATTTATATGGAGATTCAAACTTATTAGAACAAATTATTTCATCAATTTTAAATAATGCTATTAAAAATACTAGTCAAGGTTTTATTGAATTAAATATTAATACTATTTCTAAATATGATATGTGTAGACTTATAATAGAAATATCTGATTCAGGTATAGGAATGTCAATTGATAAAGTTAATTATTTATTAATGCTTGATGAAGAAAGTGAACAAAAAAGACTTGAAACAGAGGATGTTGACATTAATACAATTAAGAAACTTATTTCTAAAATTGGTGGTTATTTTACCATTAAAAGTGAAGAAAATAGAGGAACGGAAATTAAATTTGTCATTAATCAAAAAATAGATGTAACTAATGTTATAATGATTGATAACTATTTAAAAAAAGATAAAGTTTTAGTAGCTTCTAAAGATATGATATTTCTAAAGAATATTACAAAGTTAATTCAAAATAAAGGATTAGAAGTTGAAACATCAGTTTATGCTAATGATATATTAGAAAAAATTAGAATTAAAGAAGAATTTTTATATATTTTTATTGATGATATGTTAGATAAAAGAGCTTTTGAAATATTAAAAGAATTACAAAAAGATAATAAGTTTAAAACTCCAGTTATTATTATGTTAGATAAAGATACAGAATTTATTAAAGAACATTTTATTGAAGATGGTTTTAATGATTATCTTTTAAAAGATAAATTAACAACGGAAATTGACAGAATATTAAACAAATAATAATAGACTACCATGTGGTAGTTTTTCTTGTATAAAACAACTTAACTTGGTTATTCTAATAGTGGTGATAAGATGTTAAAAGATATCTTAATGATGGCTTTAAAAGGTAGTATAGCTGTTATCTATTTATTTTTGGTTGTAAAATTACTTGGAAAAAAACAAATAAGTGAACTTAATATTTTTGATTATATAATAGGATTATCACTTGGCAATATTGCAGCAGAAATGACTGTTAATAAACAAATTTCAATTTTAGGAGGAATAGTTTCAATGACAGTTTATGGGTTATTTTCCTTAACCGTATCTTATCTTAATGAAAAAAGTATGTGGTCAAGAAGATTTATAACGGGCTTCCCAATTGTTATTATTAAAGATGGAAAAATAAGTCGTGAACAATTAAAAAAATGCAAAATAGATGTTAATGATTTATTACAAGATGCTAGAGAAAATGGTTATTTTGATATTTCTGAAATTAATTATGCTATTATGGAACCTAGTGGTAAAGTTAGTTTTTTGCCAAAAGCTAAGTATATGCCTGTAACTCCTAGTGATATGAAATTAAAAGTTAACGAAAAAGCTTTAACTTATAATCTTGTTATTGATGGTAATATAATTAAGGATAGTCTAAAAGCAATTAATCACGATGAAAATTGGCTATTTACAAGACTTAAAAAAGAGGGTTATAATGATGTTAATGATTTATTATTAGTAACAATTGATAATAAGGAAAAATTAACAATATATGAAAATTATGAAAAAATTGATAATAATATATTAGAATAAAACCTTTATGGTTTTTTTATTAATATATAAGTTTATAATAATTTTATAATTTTCAAAAAATATAGTAATATATAATACTTAAATTAGTTTTATACTTTTCAGAGGAATTAATCTTACAATTTTGAATATATTTTATTCTTTACATTTTCTTTTAAAAAGTGATATAATATGAATATAAAAAATGAAATTTATAAGGAGAGTTAAAATGTATAATATAATAAATTATATTATTTACTTGGTTGAAAACATTAAGAAAAAATATATGAATAGTATTAATTACTATATAAATGATAAAAAATTATCTATCGTCCATAAAGTTTATGAGGAGTTAGAATATGCGTAGTAAATATTTAGATGAAGATATTGATTATTTAAAATTAAATACCAATATCACTGAAACATTGAAACAACATAATATTTTTAAAATTCGTGATTTATGGGTTTGTAATCGCAAAACATTAAAAGAATTTAATTTAGTAGATCCTGATATTAAACAAATTGTTATTAAACTTGAACTTCTAGGTCTTGATTTAAATAGAAAAAGAGTAAAATAAGAGAAAGTCTAAATTTTAAACTTTCTCTTTTAATATATTTAATTACCAAGAGCCTCCTCCTCCCCCACCAGAGCCTCCTCCAGAAATACCACCACCAGAAAAGCCTCCACCTACTGAACTACTTGAAGAACTTGGCTTTGCCGTCATTGACATAGCTGCTACTGTCATTGTATTATCTATAAACCTATTAAATCTAATTATATCAAAGGCCACTCCTCCATAATACCAATCAGGAGCTTGCATAGCAATTGTTTCAAACTTTTTAATCCATGTATCAGATACTCCTAAAACATAAGTATATGGTAAAATATCATAGAAATAAGTAGGATTTTCAACAACCATGGTCTCTAATTTATCTTTTTCAGCTGTTTCTAAGAAAGTTTTAAATCCTTTTATTTTACCTAAAACTTCTGTTCCATATTTATTCCTTTTAGATAATAATTTATAAAATAACATAATTCCAAAAGCACAAAGTATATTAACTATATAAACAGGAATAAATTCTGGACATTCAATTAAAACTTGGACTATAAACATAAAAATTATAATAAAGAAGAAAATACTCATAAAACCTTGACCAATCTTACTTGATTTTTTTAAAGATGTATCAGTTATAATTGTTGCTAGATAAAAAATATCAAGACCTGTAAATATTAAAGGCAAGAAAGCAGATATGAACTCGTCTTCATACTCTGTAAATGGAATTGCAATTGCAATAAATAATGTTATTATATAGAAAATTATAATTATAAAGGAAAATTTAGGTTTTTTTTCATAAATCTTATCTTTATGTTCTTGAGAATTAACACTATTCAAAATTTTATTCATGGTTATATAAAACCTATCATATAAATCATCTTTTGTAACAAATTCTTCACCATTTTCATTCTTTGAAGAATTAGCAAATAAACCATTTAAAAATAATCTTTCTTCTTCAATATTATCATCATAATCTTTAACTTTAATTATTTTAAAACTTTGCGTTTTAGAAAATAAACCTTTTTCTTCATATTCATTTATTTTAATATAACCTTTATTAGCAAGATAAATTAATAAAGAAACTACATCTTGATTAGTTGCTATTCCTTTATATAAGAAACCAACTTCTAAACTATTTAACCCTTCAGGTGGATAAAATTCTACAGTTTCAATAACTTGGTCATCACGACCATATTTATACCAAATTAAACCTGTTAAAACTAAAAAGATAATTGGTAATAGATAATAAAGTAAATTATCTAAAATATTAATTTTTTGTTTAATAAAGTATCCATCAGGTAATTCTAATCGCATAGTTAATGCTGAACCAGGATAGATTATTTCATTATAGCTTCCAGTTATCACATTACCATTCACTTCATAAGAAACATTATTAGTACCAATACCTCCATAACTACCAGCTGAAAAACCTAATTTACTTTCATCAAAATTTTTAGGCATTGTAATTCTAAAAGTAACTTTTTCTATGGTTGTATCCCAATTAGTTCCAATTAAATTATAATATATTTCATCAAAATCATCTTCTTTATCATTTCCAATATTATATTTATAATGTATAACATACTCTTGATTACCCGTTACTAACCTATCAATAGAACCTATTTGAATTTTATAATTACCATTTTCTCTTAATATTTGATATTCATTATTCACATTTATATCAGTTATCTTAGCTCTATTTTTACTCTTGCTTCCATCTTCTCTTATTATTTCATTTTTTACAGGTATTGTCCTATATATTCCATGTTTAGATAGATCAAAGTAAACACCTATTGTTTCCGTTATTTCAAATGAATTATCTTCATTTACTATCATATCTATATCAAACTTTGTAATTTCATATCCACTATAAGCTTTAACATTCAAAATTGGAAACAAAATTACAATAGAAAAGAAAACAAGAGACATATTAATAATTTTTTTCATAAGTCCCTCCTTTTCTTTAAAATTCAACTTTAACGTTTTCTCTTTCAGCTTCGTTTGCTTCAAACATTTTTTGTTTCTTAAAACCAAATATATTAGCTATTATATTACTTGGAAACATTGCTACTTTATCATTCATAGTTCTTACTGCTCCATTATAATATTTTCTTGCATTTGCTATATCTTCTTCTACTTTTGTAAGTTGACTACTTAAGTCTTTAAAGTTTTCATTAGCTTTTAAATCTGGATAAGCTTCAGCAACTGCCATTAATTTCACAAGCCCTTGTGATAATTTGTTATTAACTTCTACTTTATCATCTGTTGTCATCTTATCATATGTTCCATTTCTTAAAGACATTATTTCTTGTAAGGTATCCTTTTCATGTTTAGCATATCCTTTTACTGTTTCTACTATATTAGGTATTAAATCCCATCTTTTCTTTAAGTATACATCCATTGTTGAAAATGCTTCTTCAACCTTATTCCTTAAACCAACTAAGCTGTTATATGTTGCAAATACATAAATTAATATCACTGCAACTATTCCTAAAACAATCCATAACCACATAATATTCCTCCTTTACATTATTTTTAATTTGATTTACCATCTAACTATTGTATCTATCAAATTATATTTTTATTATACTATCTTTAGAATTTATATTCAAGAATTATTCCCATTTTCCTAATTATTAATATCCTATTTTACATTTTCTCTAATTTTATTAGCTATTTCTCAAGTTAATGATTAAATCTTGATTTTATTATAATATGTTCTGTTTCTATACTATACATTTAAATTAACTATCTCAATTTGAAAAATGTTATTAAACTTAAACTTTTAAAGCTTGATTTAAATAGAAAAAGTAAAATAAAAGAAAGTCTAATTTAACTTTCTCTTTAATTAATTACCAAGAGCCTCCCCCTCCTCCACCAGAGCCTCCTCCTGAAATACCACCACCTGATGAACCTCCATTACCAGAGGAACTTGATGGACTAGATGACATAACGCTTTGAGCAGATACCATAGTAGTATTCATAAATGTTCCAAAAGCTATCATATCAAAAGCATTTGGACTATCATACCAAGTAGGTGATTGTAACGATATTGTTTCAAACTTTTTAATCCATGTATCTGATACCCCTAAAACATAAGTATAAGGTAAAATATCATAAAAATATGTTGGATCTTCCATAACCATTGCTTCCAATTTATCTTTTTCAGCCGTTTCTAAAAAGTTTTTAAAGCCTTTTAATTTTCCTAATATTTCATTACCATATTGTGTTCTTTTTGGTAAATATTTTAAACAAATTATCATTCCTAAAACACAAATTATTCCAATTATATATCCTACTAAATAAATTCGATCTTGTAATAATACAGGAAGTACTATGAATAACCAAGGTATTCCACCAAACAATAAACCAAAAACTAACCCAAATACTTTTGTTACTATAGATGAATTTGTAGCTTTACCATTTACATAAACAGTTTGTTTACCAGCAAAAAACATACTAAACATTATAGTAAATCCAATTCCTGGAAATACAAGTGCAAAAATCAATGTAAAAGTGTTACCATAATTTATAATAGGTGGAATAGTTATTAAGCAATATGTAGCTACAATCATTAATTTGATAAATATTGATTTACTAGATGCTGATTTTTCAAAAATTTTATCTTTATTTTCTTTACTATTTATATTAGATAATATCTTGTCCATTGTAATATAGAAATTATCATACAAATCTGATGAAGTAACTTCATTTATATTATTTTCTGTTTGTTCATCTTCTAACCAAGTCGTAGATTTTTTTGTGAATAACCCATTTAAAAAAATTCGTTCATTTAAATTATCACCATCATATTCTTTTAATTTTGTTATTTTAAATCCTTTTGATTTTGAAAATAAAGCTTTTTCTTCTATTTCTGTAATCTTTATATATCCTTTATTTGCTAAATATATGAGTAGAGATGTAACATCTTGATTATCTGCCTTTCCTTTATATAAAAAGCCTACCTCTAAACTATTAAATCCTTCTGGTGGATAAAATTCTACAGTTTCAACTACTTGGGCATCCCGACCAAATTTATACCACAATAACAAAGCTATTCCTAAAAATAATATAGGAATAAGAAATATAATATAATTCATCATGCTAAAAGGTAACCTTGCATTAACAAAATATCCTTCATCAAGTTCACATCTAACTGTTAATGCTTCATTAGCATTAAGTATCCCATCATATCTTCCTGTAATCTTATTTTCACTTACATTATATTTTATATTACTATTATCAGTAAATTCAGACTTACCACTTGAAAATCCTAGTTTGCTTGAATCAAATTCCTTTGGCATTGTAATCGTAAATGTTATATTTCCAATTACAGTATCCCATTCATATCCAATAATATTATAATATAATTCATCATAATTTTTTATAGGATCTTTTCCTAAATTATAAGTATATTTAATTGTATAATTTTGTTTTCCAGTTAAAGTTTTATTAGCAGATCCTATTTGAATTTTATAATTTCCATTTTCTCTTGATGTAGTATACTCATTATTAACACTTAAATTTGTTATTTGAGTACGATTAGTTGACTTTGTACCATCTAATCTTGTAATCGTATTTTTAAGTGGAATTATTCTAAATATTCCATGTCTTGCCACATTAAAATAAGCTGTTATATTTTCCGTAATATCTAAAGTATTATTCTCATTAACAACAATATTTATATCGTATTCATCAATAACATAATCATAAGAAGTATACTGATAATTTTTACTAGGTGTATTGTCTGTTGTATTATCGGTATTGGTAGAATCAATATAATTTATAGATAAACGATAGTAATAAATTTCATTAATACTATGTCCATTTAAAATACTTAAATTAGACATTTGATTAAAATTGCCAGTCCCTGTAGTAGCAATTCCTGAATTATATCCCTGTGCTATTAAATTATAATTTAAATCATAATAATATACGATAGATGTATAGTTTATCGTATTATCAGAACTATTAGTTACTAAACCTGTCAATCCAAATGCTTGAGTAGATGTAGATGAATAATCATTAAATGTAATATTAGAAAAAGATAAGTCATCAATAGTTAAAGTTTGGGTAGTATCTTTGATATTGATATAAGACGTTTGTTGGGATAAAGCATTAGTATTTTTAGGTAAAATAAATAATAAAGATAATACAAAAATTACAAATAAGAATAACCCCTTAATAGTTCTTTTCATTGTACACCTCATTTATAGTTCAACTTTAACGTTTTCTCTTTCAGCTTCGTTTGCTTCAAACATTTTTTGTTTC
>CAYTGK010000042.1:0-8630 GCA_964437305.1 uncultured Muribaculaceae bacterium | reverse complement strand
TTCTTAGTATTTTTATTATCAAGAAGTTTATTTTGAGTGGTTATACCACTTTTTTAATTTTCCAAAGTATAAGGATTAGCTTGCGTTCCATCTCCACCAGTGATCTTGACTTCTGATTTTAAATTAAGGACTGGACGAACACCACGGCCATACTGACTGTAGACGTAGCCCTCTTTGTAATGTGAAACCTCGCCAGTATTAGCCAAGACAGCAACAGTATTTGTGCCATAAGAGGAAGGGGAAACCAGCCATTCATTATTTTTTTTATTAGCCTGTTTATGTAACCAACTTGTGTCAGAAGATTTATTTGTTCCAGTCGAATTAAATACCGAAAATTTCATCATTGTACCCCAGTGGGTACTTTCGGTACTAAAACCATAATCACTAGGATATAAAAATCCTACTTTACCTTCCCATGTTGCTTTATTTTCTGCCCATACTCGGCAACCTGTATTACCTTCAACTGCTGTTTGACTATTATTTTCTGTTGGTCCAACTCCATTAGCACACTCTACTTTTCTTTCATTAGCATATGCTTCCTTTGGTGTATCTTTTATACCTAAATTTCCGCTATCAACATATTCATAAGTTACTGTTCCAAGATAATACTTAGTTGTATCTATTAAATCTTCTACTCCATCTTTTAAATAACTTAAATATCCATTATTCGGTTTTTCTACTGTTTCATCTTGCTTTGTATTTAACCAATACTGTAGTCCAGCTGTTGTCCAATCATTATTGCCAGTTCCATCTGCTTTTTTATTCCAATAAGCATAATCCCCATCAGTTGTAGATTTTATATTATAAGTTATTCCATTTATTGTATAAGTATCAGGGAACATATCTTTTGTTAAAACACTATTTCTTACTATTCTTAAATGTTCACCTTTTTCATCTTTAAATACTCCAACTATCCTCCACATTTCATCATTAAAGGTTATATAATTATTTACATCTAAACCACTATAACGATATTCTCTTATTTCTTCATTATTTCCTTCATGATATAAGTTTCCATCAGTATTTATTCCAACTAAACCTCCATTAAAACCTTCTTTAACTATAGAATAATTACTTATTAACTTACTCTTAACTACATCAGTCATCATATCCCCATTTTGATATAACTCTGCACCTATCTTACCTTCAAATAACTTATTTAAAGCATCTTCCCCAGCATTTTCAGCTACCCATATCTTTAATTTTAAAGTCTTATCTTCTTCTTTTAAATTATAACCAGTATAAATTATATTATTAGTTTCACTTAATAACTTTGTTTCAAGATAATTTGTTCCCCCATCTTCAGAAACACTAAATTTAATACAATTACTATCTAACGTAGTAGTTCCATTACTTACTAATTTTATTTCATATTTTCCTATTTCTAAACTTCCATTATTATGTAAAGTTAAAGTAATCTCTTCGGAATTTGCAAGAGCATCCTCATCACTTTTAGGTAATTCTTCATTTAAATTTAAAGTACCAACACTTGTAACTTGCATATTTAGATCCCCTGTTTTAAAATTTATTACTTCCCCTGTCTCTTCATGACTTGTCAATAAAGAAAAACTACTACCTAAAAATAAACTTATTACTAATACACTTACTATAATAAGAATTTTCTTTTGATTTTGAAATTCTTTTTTCTTTAACTCTGGTTCCATTTCTTTACCTCGTTCTACTTTATAAATCTATTATACACTAGATTTAGAAATTTTTAAATACTTTTTTGAATTATTTTTTTTATTTAACTTTTTATCCTTAAAAATAACATTAAGTAATAGCAAAAAAATAACATTTAATAATATACTATTTTGAAATTTATATAATAAATCATGAAAACTAACAATACTATAATTACTAATTTTAACAAGAAAAAATAAAATTAAATCATATAAAAAGATACATACTATAACAAGTATTACATTAACTAAAAAATTACATCTTATAAATTTATCAATTTTTTTAATAATTTTCCCAAATAATAAGAAAACTAAACTATTAAATAAGAAAATATAAGAAAATAAAAAATCATAGATTAAACCTGTTATAAAAATAGTTTGAAAATATTTCTTATTATCTAATTTATTATATAAAAATATTATTAAAGTCAAAGTTAACATTGGATAAAATAAATTTAAATTATTAAAATAACTTGGTATAAAGTACGTTATTAAATAATCTAAACCAATAGTAATTAAAATAATTATATATAACATAATCACTTCCTTATTAAAACATTTACAAATCTAAAATCATTAAAGTTACTACTTGGTTCAACATTAATAATTTTAGAAACATCATATTTATCACTTTCAACTGATACTACTTTACCAATTAATATTCCACTTGGAAATATTCCTCCCATACCACTTGTATAAACCAAACTGTTTTCTTCTATTTCAACTATTTTATTAGTACCTGTTACTTCTAAAACATTTTTATCACTATCATATCCTGACATTATTCCATAAATAGTATCATCACTTGTTTTAATCATCACAGATATCTTATTATTAATATCATTAGTCGTTAATAATTTTACTTCACTAGTTGTTTTAGAAACTCTACTTACTCTACCTATTAAACCATTCCCTGTAATAACTGCCATATCTTCTTTTATTCCTGAATTACTTCCTTTATTTAAAGTAATGGTATTAAACCAATACATCCGATTTCTTTCAATAACTAATGCTTTAACACTATCAAAATCTGTTAAAGTACTACTTAAATCATTAAGTTTTAATAATTCTTCCCTTTCTTTTTCTCTTTCATTTTCAATTCCTTCTTTTACTTCATCACTTAACTTAACATCTTTTTCAATAGCTTTAACTGGGAAAAAGATAATATCTTTAATTAAATAATAAGGGTAAAAAATATTAATATCACTTTTAATTGCTAAAAACGAAATTAAATAAATTACAATTAAAATTACAAAAGTCTTTATCTTTAACATAATTACTCCATTAAATTATTCTCATAGAAACTAAAGTAGCTTTTATCAGAAACAATTAAATGATCAACTACATTAATTCCTTGAATTCTTCCTATTTCAACTAAAGTTTTAGTTATTTCTAAATCAGCTTTACTAGGCATTAAATCTCCACTTGGATGATTATGCATACAAATAATACTTGAAGCACTGCAAAGATAAGCATTCTTAAATACTTCTCTTGGATGAATAATACTTCTATCTACTGTTCCCATAAATAATAATTTCCTTTCTATTAAATTTTTTTTACTATCTAAATAAAAGACATAAAAATATTCTTGTTTTAACCCTTGAAATAAATATTTATTATCATTAAATATAATATCAGGATTTAAATATGATATTTTTTCCTGACTAGTATTTTCTAAATAAATTCTTTTTCCAAGTTCAACTAATACTAATAATTCAATCTTTTTAACAATACCTAACCCTTTAATAGAATCAAACGTATGAATATTTATATCTTTTAAGTTTTCAATTTTTTGAACTTTCTTTAAAATATCAATAGCTAAATCTTTAGCTGATATTCCTTTTACTCCACTTTTTAATATAATTGCTAATAATTCTTCATTTGATAAACTACTAACACCATATTTAAGTAATCTTTCTCTAGGTCTTTCTGATTCTGGTATTTCTTTGATTAACATAGTAATTCCTCCCAATATAATATAACCAGAAAAAAATCATTTTAGAAATTTAATTCTTTATTTTCAAAAATTTCTTTCATAACACTAGTTATTTCTTCTTCACTTTTTTTATCTTTTAACTTATTATCAAACTCTTTTAAAATTTCTAAAGTTTCACTATTAGCTACATAATCACTTCTAATATAAGTATAAATATCTTTTTCTTTATACATATTCTGAATTTTAACAGCTAAATCATGATTAGTTGTAATTCCTAAGTAAATATAATATTTATCATCTTGTTCCATTATTTTATAATTATCTAATTTTTTAGTATTACTAATCGCTGCTTCTTTTGAATTATAAGCTCCATATTGAACATAATAGATATTTCCATCTTCTTCAATATATTCAATTCCTTTATAATTTTTAAATATTATATTACCGAATATATAACCTATCACACTTCCTAAAATAATCACGATAACAATATTTTTCTTCATATTCCTCCTTTTTTATAAGTATAAAATTTTAAAAGATAAAAAAATGTCGAAAAAAAATTAATTAGACTTTTTTCTAATTAATTTATTGCTATTATTACTAATGAAAATGTTTCTAATCTCGATATCCTTTTTCATATAGTTTCTTTTTTATAAACCTTTCAAGTTCATAACCACTATATTTCCCTTTATATTTTTCTCTTAATTTTCTAATTTCTTCTTCTTTTAACTTATCTTCATCTACTTCAATATTATCAAGATATTTCCAAATATCTTCCCGATTATATCCTAAATTAACTAAGTTTAAAACCATTTTATTTTTAAATACATATAAACTATTTTTATTACTTTTTAACTGTTTATTAATATATTTTTCAATTCTTTCTTTAATTAAATCTTCATTAAATATTTCTAATTCTCTATTTATTTCTTCTTCTTTAAAACCTAGTTTTTCTAAATTATTTTTTATCTTATATGGTCCATCTAAAGTTAAATAAACTTTATCATGAATATAACTTTTAATATATAAATCATTATTTAAAAGATTATCTTCTTTTAATTTACCAAGTATCTCTCTAACTACTTCTTCACTTACTTGATACTTTTCTAAATAATTTCTTATCTCTTTCTCACTTCTTAATTTTTTATTTATATATCCAAGTACCTTATCATATAATTCATATTTATTATTATACTCTACAATACTAGATAAATCTTTGATTTCTTTTGTTAATAATAAGTCAAATTTTAAAATAACATCTTCATATAATAATAAATTCTTTCCATTATCAAGATAAACTCGATATTTATTTTTACCACTTTTTACATACTTTAATATTTTCATAATTCTATATAATTAAAATTAGAAGTTCTAATAAGTCTATTCATAATTGCAAGACCTAATCCTTCTTTTTTTACTCCTTCTATTATTATTAAATCAGCATTATAATTATCACATTCTCTAAGTTTTGAAAAGATATTATGAGCTATTTCTTCTAATGTATCTCCATAATTTAGGTATTTATAACATCTTACATCTTTAAGTTTTGAACTGCCTAAAATAATTGTTTTGGATGTTTTATTTTCATTAATTAACTTAATTAAGTTATCTAAATTTTCAGAATAAATAAGTAAACATTTAGTTTTAGGTGCATAATGTTTATATAACATACCTGGACTTTCAGCTTTCATATTATCTTTTACAAGACTTAAAACATGAGGGGATACTTCACATACTTTAGTAACTTTTTTAATATCTTCTTTGGTGATAAAACCTGGTCTTAAAATTGTTGGTATTCCATTTATGACTTTCACAACGGTTGATTCAAGCCCAATTTTTGATTCTCCTCCATCAATTATATAGCTAACATCATCAAGAAATTCATCTTTAATATCTTCAACTTTTGTCCCACTTGGACGACTAGAAATATTGGCACTAGGAGCAGCAATTGGAACATCAACATATTCTAAAAAGGTATGAGTAATTGAATTAATTGGTACTCTAATTCCAACTGTATCTAAATTAGCAGTTACACATAAAGGAATAATATCTTTCTTTTTTAAAATTAAAGTAAATGGTCCAGGCATAAAATTATCAATTAATTTTTGTTCAATTTCATTTTCAACTATTGCATATTTACTAATTTCTTCTTTATTTTTTAAATGAACAATTAAAGGATTATTTAAAGCTCTAGTTTTAACTTTAAAAATCTTTCTAACAGCATTACTCTTTAAAGCATTAGCTCCTATTCCATAAACTGTTTCGGTTGGAAAAATAACTAAATTATTATTTAAAATTTCTTTCTTTACTATATCTAAATTTTCTTTAGTAAGTTCATGTATTATTTTCATCTAATCACCTTGCCCAGTCGTTTTTTTATGTAAATAATCTTGATTACCATAATAATTTTTGATAAATTCTTGCTTATATTCTAATATATCATCGTTTTTAATACATTCTCTTAAATCTTCAGTAATTCTTGTTAAAAATCTTAAGTTATGAATAGATAAAAGTCTTGCTCCTAACATTTCATCAAGGGTTACTAGATGTCTGATATATGCTTTCGTGAAATTCTTGCAAGCATAACAATCACAATCTTCTTCAATAGGAGTAAAATCTTCTTTATATTTAGCATTTTTTAAATTAATCTTTCCATATCTAGTAAAAGCATTTCCATGTCTTGCAATTCGAGTTGGAAGAACACAATCAAATAAATCAACTCCTCGTATTACTCCTTCTATAATATCAATAGGGTCTCCTACTCCCATTAAATATCTTATTTTATCACGTGGTAAATCTTGCGTAGAATAATCAATCATTTTATACATTGTTTTTTTATCTTCTCCAACACTAGTTCCCCCAATTGAATAGCCATCAAAGTCCATTTTAACTAATTCTTTAGCACAATATTTTCTTAAATCTTCATAATCACTTCCCTGAACTATTCCAAATAAAGATTGTCTTTTGTTATTAAAGACTGCTTTTCCTCTTTTAGCCCATCTTAAAGTTCTTTCAACTGATTCTTTAACATAATTATACTCAGCTGGATAAGAAATGCATTCATCAAAAGACATAGCAATATCACTATCGAGTTTATTTTGAATTTCAATTGATTTTTCAGGAGTTAATAATAATTTTGTTCCATCAATATGACTTTTAAATTTAACTCCCTCTTCAGTTATATCTTTAGGACGAGCAAGAGAAAAGACTTGAAAACCACCACTATCAGTAAGAATTGGACCATGATAATTCATAAATTGATGAAGTCCACCAGCTTTAGCAATTAAATCTTCCCCAGGTCGAAGCCATAAATGATAAGTATTAGCTAAAATTATTCCACTTCCAATTTCATATATTTCATCAGGAGAAAGTCCCTTAACACTAGCTCTTGTACCAACTGGCATGAACATAGGAGTAGTAAAAGCTCCATAATTAGTTTCTAATTTTCCAAGTCTAGCTTTTGTATTTTTTTCTATTTTTATTAAGTTGTATTTTATTTTCATCTAATCACTTCCAATAGTTAATATTGTATCAAAAAAAAGGACTGTTTTCTAGTCCTATTTTCAATTTAATAAAGTGATTTATAAGTAAATTAATTTTCTAATTGATATGGGTTACTCTCAGTTCCTGCTCCACCTGTGATACCAACCCTCGATTCCAGATTAAGGACTGGCCGAACGCCGCTGGAGACGCTGTAGACGTAGTTGTAGAGCACGCACCCCGCCGTATACCAGTAAGAGGCACTGTCAGAATTGTAAGAGGAGGGCGACAACAACCACTCAAAGCTACTATGATTGGCGCTTTGTAACCAACTTGTTTGTGAGGGAGTTTCATAATCATATAATACTTTAGTCCAATTACTGCTGTCAGCACTAAAACCATAATCGCTAGGATATAAAAGTCCTACTTTACCTGTCCAAGTCGCTGAATTATTAGCCCACACTCGACAACTTGTATTGCTTTCTACTGTACTTGAAGTACTATTCGTACTCGGTCCTTTTCCACCATCACATCCCTCTACAGCTCTTTCATGCTGATATGCTGTTATTGGTGTATCTTTCTTTGAATTATAGGAACTAACACTTCCCAAATAATATTTTGTGGTTGCTATCATTCCTTTTGCTTCTTCTGTTAATTTTGACAAGTATCCTTCCCCAGTTTCATCATTCAACCAATACTGTAGTCCTGCTGTTGCCCAATCATTATTATATCCACTTTTGTTATTCCAATATGCTGTATCACCGCTACTACCTCTTATTTTATAGGTTACTGTATCTTTTGTATATTCTGTAGGAAAATCATTTGCTTTTAAAACTTCATCTTTTACTATCTTTAAATGTTCTCCTTCTAATTCATCTTTAAATATTCCAACTATCCTCCACATTTCACAATTTTTACTATTTTGTTCTTGATTTGGCTCACAATTAAAATATACATAATTATTTACACTTTTTCCTACATATCTATACTCTGGACATTCTTCTGTACTAGCACATTCTTTTCCTGTTTTAGGGTTTACTCCTTTAATTTCTCCCACTTGCCCTACTTTATCTTTTAATTTATCTGCCGCTTTATTATCACTTGGAAATTCATTAGCTGTTTGGATATGAATTATTGTATCTGTTTTTACTGTTTTTTGAAATAATGCATACGATTTCTTATTTATTAACATTATAACATTAAAGACTGTTAATACTCCAAATACTACTATTACACTTTTACATATTTTTATTATTATTTTATCTTTATTCATATATAGCTCTCCTTTTTGCCCCTCTATTCTAATTTAATTATACTAGAGTTTTTTGTTTTTTTCAAGATTTTTTTACATTAAAATTTAAAATCTAAAACTAATATTTATTATACTATTCTTAGTATGTCCTAATTTGTCTAAAAAAACACTTAAAAATTAATTACTAATCTTTAAGTGTTATTCTCTTAATTTATATTATTATATAAAAAGATTAAGTATTTCTACTTAACCTCATTGTATTCTGTTAATTTATCAAAAG
>CAYTGK010000041.1:5369-8671 GCA_964437305.1 uncultured Muribaculaceae bacterium | reverse complement strand
TGAAAATATCTTAGTTGGTAAAGTTCATAAATATTATGAAGAAGTATGTCTTGCTGACCAAATCTTTATAAAATCAGAAAATAAAGAATCAATTAGTAAGTATTTAGATAATAATGGAGCTAAACTTATTTCAATGACAAGATATGAAGTAGGTGAAGGAATAGAAAAAAGACAAGATAACTTTGCTGAAGAAGTTATGAATCAAATTAAAGGATAGAACAATTAAGTTTGTTCTTTTTTTGATAAATAATTGAATATTATTAACTTGACTAATTCTTGGAAATAAGATACAATTTAATTGTAGTAGAGAGTACTTAAAAGGTAAGGTGAAAAAATGAGTAAAAAAGGACAAGCATTAGTAGAATATGTTCTTATTATTGCACTTATTTCCGTTGTAATTGTAAGCCTTGTTAATGCTTTTAGTGGATATTTGAAAGATGCTATGACAAAATCTTCATGTTCCATGATTGGAGAAGAATATGTAAAAGGAAAAAAAGCTGGGGAGGGCTATTGCCGTGAAAAGGGTAGTAATTGAGTAAAGTCAATTGCTTTTTGTTAATATAATTATTAAAAATTCACATAATAATAAGGGTGGTAGATATGAAAGAGAGAACGATTGATTTAAAATATGGAAAATTACATTTATTGAAAACAAAAAAATTTCGAACTATTAATGTAAAAATAATTTTAAAAGATGAATTAAAAAAAGAAGATATAACCAAAAGAAACTTTTTAACAGATTATTTAACTTTAACAACTAAAAAATATAAAACAAAAAGAGAACTTGCTTTAAAAACTCAAGAATTATATTCTTTATATATAGGTGCTTATAATACAAGATTAGGCAATTATTTAGTAACAAGATTTAATTTATCATTTTTAGATCCTAAATATACAGAAGAAAAAATGCTAGATGAGAGTATTGCCCTTTTACATGAAGTAATTTTTGAACCTAATGTTAAAAATGGAATGTTTCAAGAAGATTTATTTAAGATAATAAAAAAAGATCTTAAAACTGAAATTGAAACAGTTAAGGAAAATCCTAAGTTGTATGCTAATATTAAAATGTTAGAAAATTTAGGACCTGGTAAGTCTTATTCTTATCATGGATTTGGTTATCTTGAAGATTTAGAAGCATTAACTCCTAAGAGTTTATATGAATATTATCAAGAATTTTTAACTAAAAATGCCGTTGATATTTATGTCTGTGGTGATTTTGATGATGATAAAGTAATTAAGTTGGTTAAAGAACAACTAGATTTTAAAACAATAAAGAAAGAAAAAGGTAGTATCTATATTAAACCAGAAAAACCTAGAAGGAAAATTCAGGAAATCATCGAAGAATCAAATTTTTCTCAATCTAAATTAGCAATTGGTTGTAAGTTAGGAGAATTGTCTGATTTTAGATTTAAGTATGCTTTAAATATTTATAATATGATTTTAGGTGGAGGTTTTAATTCGAAGTTTATGCAAGAAATTCGAGAAAAAAATTCCCTTGCTTATTATATAAATTCTATTGTTAATAAAGCTGATAGTATTATGATAATTCAATCAGGTATTAGTTATAAAAATTATCATCAAGTAGTATCATCTGTTAAAGAAATTATGAAAAAAATGGCGAAAGGCGAGATAACAGATGAAGAAATCGAAAATGCTAAAGTTGAATATATAAGTATTTTAGATGAAAGTTATGATGATATGGAAAATATTATAGAAAGTAATGTTGTTAAAGACTTAATGAATCTTGATGATTTTGTAGTAAGAAGACAAAAAGCCCAAGAAGTAACGAAAGAAGATATTATAGAAGTTGCTAAAAAGATGACAATTGATACTATTTATTTATTAAAGGGGGCACAAGATGAAAAAGATTAATTTTAATAATTTAAATCAAGATATTTATAATTTTACAATGCGAAATGGTTTACAAGTTTATTTAATACCTTTTCAAGATAAAAAAAATTATTATGCTATTTTGGGAACTAGATATGGGTCTAATGATGTAGAGTTTGAAGATGTGGATGGTCATAAATATAAAACTCCTTTTGGAACTGCTCATTTTTTAGAGCATAAAATATTTGCTCAAGAAGATGGAGTTGATCCTTTTGCTTATTTTTCCAAAACAGGAGTAGATACGAATGCTTCTACGACATTTGATAATACTCGTTATTATATTTGGGGAGTAAATGAGCTTGAAACTAATTTAAATTTCTTACTAGATTTTCTTCTTTCTCCTTATTTTACTGATGAAAATGTCGAAAAAGAAAAAGGAATAATTAAAGAAGAAATCATGATGTATGATGATAACCCTGAATGGACACTTGATGATATGATGCGTAAAAATTTATTTTATGAATTGCCAGTTAAAGAAAAAATAGCTGGTAATGTAACAGATATTGAAAAGATGACAAAAGAAGATTTATATAATGCTTATAATACTTTTTATCATCCTAGTAAAATGTATTTAGTAATTGGCGGTAATATTGATATTAAAGCTATCGAAAAATTATTAAAAAAACATGAAAAATTAAATAACTGTGGTAAACCTATTGAAGTAAAAAGACGAGAATATCAAGAACCTGATGATGTTCAAAACGAATATCAAGAAATTTATATGAATATTAAAGTTCCGAAAATACGTTATAGTGTAAAAATTAATAAAAATAAATTTAAAGGTTTTAGTGATTTAGAACTTAATATGTATTTAGGAGTAGTTATGTCAACTTTATTTGGACCAACTTCTTTATTTAAAGAAAAAGTTACAAATGAAGAATTGACAAGTGGTTTTTATTTAGAAAAGAATAATTTCTTTAACTTTATAACACTTGATATTACAGCTGAAAGTGATAAAGCTGATATCTTGATTGAAGAAATTAAAAAAACACTTGCTAATGTTAAAATTACGAAAGATGATTTAGAAAGACTTAAGAAAGTTTGGATTGCTAGTGAAATTAGAATGATTGACAGTATTGAAATGACAGTTGACAATATTTACAGCGATTTAATTATGTATAATAAAGTCTACTCAAATCGAATAGAGATAATAAAATCTTTGAATATGCAACAAATGAACAAGTTTTTGAAATATTTAGATTTAAGTAATCAAAGTTTAGTAATGATATTACCAAAAGAAGAAAACATGTAAAGTAAGATGTTTTTTTTCTTACTTTTATAGATTTTTAGAAGTAGATATGATATATTAATAAAGAATAGAGGGATGTAAAATGAAGATTAAGAAAATTTTATTGGTAGTAGTATTTACCTTTATGATGATATTAAATGTTAAAGCGACTGATATTCAATTA
>CAYTGK010000041.1:0-5269 GCA_964437305.1 uncultured Muribaculaceae bacterium | reverse complement strand
CAAGTAAAGAAAATTCCCAAGAAACTCGTACTTATACTTTAAATATCATGAGAAAAGATGGAAGAAGTAATGATAATACGTTAGCAAGTTTAATAATAGCTGGTAAAAAGGTTCAAATTTATAATGATAAATTTAATTATGATGTTGAAGTTGATAATACGTTAAAAAAGGTAGAAGTTAAAGCAACAACTAGTAATTCTAAAGCTAAATTTGTTCAAGGATATGGTGAGAGAATTGGAACTAATGCTGTTACTTTAAGTAATGGTGAAAGAACAGTAATAGAAATTAAAGTCAAAGCTGAGAATGATGCTATTCAAACTTATACAATCACGATTATTAAAGGTAATTATAAAAGTAATGATGCTACTTTGAAATCTTTGACTATTGAAGAAAAGAATTTTAATTTTAACCCTGATATATTAAAATATAATATTGAAGTTGAAAATGAAGTAGATAAAATTAATCTTGAAGCAATACCAAATCATGATAAAGCTCAAGCAACTTATGATAAAGAAATAGAATTAAAAGAAGGAATTAATAATATTATAATTAAAGTTTTAGCAGAAGATGGAACTAGTAAAGAATATACTTTAAATATTACAAGAAAAGCTGAAATTGCCTTAGTTTCTGACATTGAAGTTGAAGGAATTGATTTAAATTTTGATCCTGATGTTTATGAATATGAACTTGATACGAGTTTAACAACCTTGAATTTTAAAGTTACTTTAAGTAATGAAACGGCAACTTATGATGTATTAAATAATACCGATTTAAAAGATGGGAGTATTGTTAAAATTATTGTTCAAGATAAAAATAAAAAATTAACTTATAATTTTAAAATAATTTCTTCAAAAGATGAGACAGGTATAAATGGAGCTGGAACTAGTGTTGGTGGTAGTAGCTTTTTTAAAAAATATGAAATGTATATTGGACTTATTACGTTTGGAGTTGGTTTATTATCTTTATTAATAGCTATTTTAAAGAAAACAAAAGGTAGTCAAATTATGTAAAAACAATTGTATTTAAATATAACATTTGTTATTCTTAAAGTAGGTGATAAAAATGGCAAAGTTATATTTTTTCTATGGTGCAATGAATTCTGGTAAAACAACAAGAATTTTACAATGTGCATACAATTATAGTGAACAAGGTATGCGAGCAATTATTATGAAACCTAGTGTTGATACTAAAGGAGATGAAAAGATAGTATCGAGAATTGGGTCAACTAAAAAAGTTGATTATTTGATTAAACAAGATGAAAATATTTTTGATTTAATCGTGAATGAATATGTTCATGTTGACTTAATTTTAGTTGATGAAGCTCAGTTTTTAACAACGAGACAAGTTAATCAATTAATGGATATTGTAATTGATTTAGATATTCCAGTTATGTGTTATGGACTAAGAACTGATTTTAAAGGTAATGGTTTTCCTGGAAGTAGAAGATTATTAGAAATTGCTCATGAATTAACAGAAATTAAAACTATCTGTGAATGTGGTAAAAAAGCAATGTTTAATGTTCGATTAATTGATGGTAAAGTTGTAACCGAGGGAGAAAGTATAGCTATTGATGGAGTAGGTAAAATTAGTTACACTGTTGCTTGCAGTAAATGCTTTAGAATGAAAACACAAAAAAGATTTGATCATGGAGAAATAAAATATGAATAAAAAGACAAAGGAAATGGAAAAAATAATTGAAGCTGATATTTTAGATTTAGATGATTTCTTTGAAAAATATAATAAAGAATTAGTTTCTAAAGATTTAATTGATTATATTTTAGAAAATTTAAGAGATGTTTCCAATAAGGCTCCAATCAAAATTATTCTAAATAAAAAAATAAAATTTGATTTAGAAAGTATTTTAAGAAATAGTTTTTTAAATGAATATCAAAGAATGGTTAAAGAACATTTTTATAATAACAAAATGCAAATTATTTATTTTTTAATTGGAGTTGTTATGTTAATTATCTCAATACTTTTAAATGATAAAGCTTTACTTGAAGAATTATTTCTAATTGGAGGTTGGGTTTTAATTTGGCAAGCTGTTGAAATAGAGTTTTTTGGAGATGCTTTAAATCGTAAGAAACGTAAACTATTGAAAAGATTAATAAACTGTAAAATAATTGAAAAAGAAATAAAGTAATGATTAGGGTTTCATTACTTTTCTTTTACTATTTAAAATACGTTCAATTTCAATTAAATCAGCTAAATCATTGGTAATAAAATAATTTTGTTCATTTCCAAGTTCAAATGGCTCAATGATTCGATGTTCTCCATTATTATATAAAATATCACTTTCTTTATTAAACAAAACTCCTATTCCTCCACGATTTATCCAATTTTTAATTTTTGTTTTAGAATCATCAATTAAAATATTATCAATAGGATTGACAATCGTATCTTTACTAATTCCTAGTGGAATAGTAATTACATCAATTCCTGGTACTTGAGCTTCAATAACCTCAGTTTTATAAATTGCCTCATAAAAAGATGAAACGTGTGTTAAGATGCAAATATTTAAAAATATCCGACTATCTCGTAACATATTAATTTTCTTAATACTATCATTAATTATTTTATCAGGAGCTAATAATTTAGTCCAATCAGCTTGTTTAAAATAATTACCAATTTGAATTTGGTCATTTAAGTCAACACCTAATTTTTTCATCTCTTGAAAAGCATAATAAATACTATCAAAAATTACTCCATCACAATCAATATATAAACGTCTATTCATAATAACCTCCATGTACATTAACTAGTATAACATAAAAAAATTACTTTTGTTCTAAACTTTACATAATTTTAATAAAATATATTAGGTATGAAAAAAATAAAAGAATATCTTAATCCAAATAATTTAGAACTTCATTATAAAAATTCAAATTTAGATGTTGTTTGTTATGATGAAATCTTACTTTTAACAGATGGAAAAATAATAATTTCTAAAGATAATAAAGAAATTATTATTAAAGGAGAAAGTTTATCTTTAGTTAAATTGCTTGATAATGAAATTTTAATTCAAGGAGTAATCAAAACTATTGAATTGTAGGTGAGATATGAAAAATATTTATATTGTTAAAATTGAAGAAAAAAACTTTCAGAAAATTTTAAAATATCATATTTATATTGATAGAATAAAAAAACAAAAAGATTATTATTTATTATATTTAGACTTTGATAATTTCCAAAAGTTAGAAAAATTTAAAAAAATTTATAATATTGAATTTATTGGTTATAAAGGTTTTATTAAATATAAAGAATTATTTAAAAAACATTATCTTTTTTTTATTATGGTCTTTCTTGGTATTAGTTTAATTATTTTTCTTTCTAATATTATTTTTGCAATTGATATTAAGACAGAGGATAAAGAGATTGAAACTTTAATAAAAAAGGAATTAGAAGATAAAGGGATAAGTTTATATAAGTTTGTTAAAAGTTATGAAGAAAAAGAAAAAATAAAGAAGGAAATTCTTAATAATAATAAAGATACTCTAGAATGGTTAGAGATAACAAGAGTTGGTAGTAAATATGTGGTTGAAGTTGAAAAAAGAATTATAAATAAAGAGACTAATGACAATACTCCGAGAAATGTTATAGCTTTAAAAAATGCCATTATTTTATCAATTGAAGCAACAGATGGAAGTATTGTTAAGAAGTTAAATGATTATGTTAAAAAGGGAGACGTTATTGTAAGTGGGGAAATTACTCATAATGATGAGATAGTTGATTATGCTAGAGCTAATGCTACTATCTATGGAGAGACTTGGTATAATGTTCATGTATCTTATCCTATTGCTTATCAAGAGAAAAAATATTCTGGAAAAAGTAAAGAACGATTAGGTTTAACATTACTGAATAAAAAGATTAATTTTTTTGATAAAGAGAAATATCAAAATGAAGAAATAGATGAAATCAAGATTTTTTCTCATAAGTTTTTACCACTTAAATTTTCATTTGAAAAAGTTAAAGAAGTAATTCGTGAAGATAATGTTTATACAGTTGAAGAGGCAACTGAGGAAGCAATTAAGATAGCTAGAGACAAAATTTTAGCTAAATTACCTAAAGATTCCAGGATTTTATCTCAAAAAAAATTGAAAATTATTGTAAATGATAGTACAATAGATGTAGATATATTTTTTAAAGTATATGAAAACATTACGGACTTTCAAAACATTGACAAAAATAAGGTAGAAGAAAAAGATAAAAACGAAGGAGAATAATATGGTTAATTTAGCAAATAAACTAGTTGAAGTTATGCATTTAACGTGGCCAATAGTTACAATAACTCTTGTTGCAATTATTTCAATTAGAATTACTTATTTAATTAAGTATAAACCAAAGTTTGTTTTATATGAAGAAATATTAACTTTAATTTTTATTGTCTATATCTTAATGTTTTTCCAAGCAGTAACTTATCAAGATGTTATTTCTTATGGGAATAATTTTATTCCTTTTAAAGAATTAACAAGATATAAAATTGGTTCAAATTTATTTTATAAAAATATTATAGGAAATATTCTTTTATTTATGCCCTATGGTTTTTTTGTTTCTTACTATTTAAAATTAGATAAAAAAAGAGTAGCTTTTTTACTTGTTTTTATTGTTTCATTTGCAATTGAAACAGTCCAGTTAGCAATAGGAAGATGTTTTGATGTTGATGATATTCTTCTTAACTTGGTAGGTGGAATGCTAGGTTATTTTATCTATAAATTATTAGATTTAATAGCTAAGAAGATGTCTAATAAAACCATTAATGCTTTATTAATTTCAGCAATTATAATTGGAGTAGTTGCACTTTTATATATAATGATGTGAGGTAGTTATGAAGATAGGTTTATTTAATGAAACAGAAGAAAAGTTAGAAGAAGAATTTAAAATAGTTTTAAAAGTTTTAAAAAAAGGGTTAAAGATATTAAATATTAAGAAAGTAGAATTTAATGTTATTATAGTTGATAAAGATTATATTCGAGAACTTAATAAGACTTATCGAAATAAAGATATGGAAACGGATGTTATTAGTTTTGCTTTAGAAGATGATAAAACTTTTAATCCTGAAGAACGTGTTTTAGGAGATATTTATATTTCTATTGATAGAGTTCATAGTCAAGCTAAAGAATATGGTCATAGTGAGATTCGGGAACTTTGTTTTTTAGCTGTTCATGGTATGTTGCATTTACTTGGATATGATCATATGCAAAAAGATGAGGAGAAAGAAATGTTTAGTTTACAGGATAAAATATTAGAAGCTAGTGGAATTACAAGATAA
>CAYTGK010000040.1:0-8710 GCA_964437305.1 uncultured Muribaculaceae bacterium | reverse complement strand
TTCTTTGCCACCCATATATGGTTGTAAAACTTTAGGGATTTTAACACTACCATCAGCTTGATAATTATTTTCAAGAAAAGCAATTAACATTCTAGGGGGAGCAATAACTGTATTATTTAAAGTATGGACAAATTCTTTTTCACCATTACTTTTTTTATAACGAATAGCTAATCTTCTCGCTTGAGCATCAGTTAAATTAGAACAAGAACAAACTTCGAAATATTTTTGTTGTCTAGGACTCCAAGCTTCGATATCACAAGAGCGATATTTTAAATCTGCTAAATCACCACTACAACATACTAATTTACGAACTGGTATATCTAAACTTTGAAATAATTCTACAGAATAATGCCACATTTTATCATACCAAGCTTCACTATCTTCAGGTTTACATAAAACAACCATTTCTTGTTTTTCAAATTGGTGAATTCTATATACTCCTCTTTCTTCAATTCCATGAGATCCTACTTCTTTACGAAAACATGGAGAATAAGAAGTCATAGTAATAGGTAAATCACTTTCTTTTAAAATTTGATCTTTAAATTTAGCAATCATACTATGTTCACTAGTTCCAATTAAATATAAATCTTCCCCTTCAATTTTATACATCATAGCATCTTTTTCTTCGAAAGACATTACCCCATTTACGGCATCACCATGAATCATATAAGGTGGTATACAATAAGTAAAACCTTTATCAATCATAAAATCGCGAGCATAGGATAGAACAGCAGAATGTAATCTAGCAATATCTCCCATTAAATAATAAAAACCATTACCACTTACTTTACTCGCTGCTTCTTTATCTAAACCATTTAATGAAGCCATAATATCAGCATGATAGGGAATTGGATAATCTGGTACGCGAGGAGTTCCAAAATGTTGTTCATCGACATTTTTAGAATCATCTTCTCCAATAGGAACATCAGGAGCAATAATATTAGGAATTTGCATCATTTTCTCTTTGATCTCTTTTTGCAAAGCTTCTTCTTTTTCTTCTAAAGCGATAATTTCAGCATTTATTTTAGCAACTTCCTCTTTTTTAGCTTCGGCTTCCGTACTTTTTTGAGACCGCATTAAATTACCTATTTCCTCACTTAATTGTTTTTTTTCATTTTTTAATTGATCAGCTTTAGTTTTAGTTTCGCGATATAATATATCTTGTTCATAAACTTCATCTACTAATGGTAATTTATAATCTTGAAATTTTTTCTTAATATTCTCTTTAACCAGGTCTTTATTTTCACGTATTAATTTAATATCTAACATACTAGTTTCCTTTCTTTATTTAAATCAATGCCACTTTCTTCTAATTTATTTAAAATACGGGGAAATTCTTGTTCATATTTCCGATGTAATTTTTGTTTAATATGAAAATCTAAGTTTTCATGAATTTCACGAGAACGATTCATATTATCTAACATATCAGCATATTTTACTTTAATGGCTAAGTAGTTATTAGAATCTAAAATATTGGAAATATAATCTTCATATTTTTCAAAAACACTTTTATCATGATTTAATAAAATTAAGGCATCAATAATTTCTTCAGAGATACCAATATTATATAAGTCATCAAAAGTAATATATCCATCTTCGACGATATCATGCAAAAGGGCGGTGGTTTGTTCTGTTTCATCGGTAAATTGACTACTCACACGAATAAAGTGCCAGTATTCTGGATTTCCAGCGCGATCTTGTTTATTTTTATAAACTCTACTAATAATTATTAAAGCACAAGTATACGGACTTATTTGACAATATTCTTTTAGTTTTGCAATTTCGCGTTCAGTAAAAAAATTATTCATAAAACCACCACACCCTACTAATAAAAAAGCAGAATAACTTCCATCCAAGGAGCAATTCTGCGGTACCATCCTTTAGTTTACTTAATTTTAGATAACGGTAATCCCGAGGAGTATTAGTCCCTCTAAAAAGTAGATTCATAATTTAGCTTTTATTTGTTTTCACCACCCACAAACTCTCTTTAAAAAAGACTAAATTATTACTTTTCTTTTTTTTGATTTAAATCAGTATATCATATTTATGTAAACATGTAAATTTTTATTTTAATAATCGTAAGTTTTTTCTTTAATATGATCTTCTACTAAACTGATAAATTTAGCTATTGGCATAGTAATAGTTTCTTCACTACCATAAGGACGATAGGAAATAGTTTTATCATCAACTTCTTTTTGTCCTAGAATTAATGTATATGGTATTTTTCGCATGACGGATTCACGGACTCGATAACTTACTTTTTCTTCTCTATCATCTAATTCGACCCGAACATTATGATCTTTTAATAATTTAAATATTTCTTCCGCATAAAGAAGATGATAAGTATTATTTACGGGTAAAATATTGACTTGGACGGGACTTAGCCATAAAGGTAGCGCCCCTTTAGTTTCTTCTAAATAATAAGCAATAAAACGATCTAAAGAACCAAAGACAGCTCGGTGAATAACGACCGGAGTCTTTTTAGAGCCATCACGATCTACGTAAGTTAAATTAAATTTCATCGGTAAACAAAAATCTAATTGACAAGTTGATAAAGTATATTCATTACCAACCGCTGGTTTTACTTGAACATCTAATTTAGGACCATAAAAAGCGGCTTCTCCAATTCGTTCAATATAATCTATACCAATATCATCAAGTACTTTTCTTAATGTATTTTCAGCCATATTCCACATTTCATCATCTTGATGATATTTTTTCTTATCTAATGGATCGCGCAAGGAAAGTTCAAAATGATAATTAGTAATATGTAATTCTTGATAAACTTCTAATATTAAATCAACTACGGATTTAAATTCTGATTCTATTTGTTCAGGAGTTAAAAATAAATGGGCATCATTTTGACAAAAACTTCGTACTCGTTCAATTCCCTTTAAAGAACCACTTGATTCAAAGCGACAATCACGAGCTATCTCACCAATGCGGATAGGCAAATCCCGGTAAGAATGAATAGAATTAGCATAAATCATCATATGATGGGGACAATTCATGGGGCGTAAGACAAATTCTTCCCCTTCTACTTCCATTTTAGGAAACATATCGTCTTTATAATGCTCCCAATGACCACTAGTTTTATAAAGTTCGACATTGCCAAGAGGAGGAGTTAAAACATGTTTGTAACCTCTTTTTTTCTCTTTACCTTTAATATAGTTTTCTAATTCTTCCCAAATAATATAACCATTAGGTAAGTACATCGGAAGCCCTTTACCTACTAAATCATTAGTCATAAAAATATCTAAATCTTTGCCAATTTTCCGATGATCACGGGTTTTTGCTTCTTCTAATTCTTGTAAATAGGCATCTAATTCTTCTTGTGTTGGCAAACACACGCCATAAATACGTTGTAATACTTTATTATTTTTATCTCCCTTATAATAAGCACCACTAAACTTAATTAATTTAAAATACTTACACTCTTTCACAGTATCAACATGAGGTCCCCGACAAAGATCAGTAAAATCACCTTGACTATAAGTAGTAATAACCGTATTCTTTTCATCCATTCTCGTAATTAAATCAATTTTATAAGGATCATCTTTAAATTGTTCTAAAGCTTCTGATTTACTAATAACATGACGAACAATTCTTTTGCCATCTTTACAAATTTTTTTCATTTCGCGTTCAATAGATACAATATCTTCTTCTGTAATTACTTTATCCCCTAAATCAATATCATAATAAAAACCAGTATCAATTACAGGTCCAACCCAAAATTTAGCTTCTGGCCACAAGTGTTTAACAGCTTCAGCCATTACATGAGCACAACTATGATTTAGTTTATTTAAATATTCATCTTCTTTAAAATTAATCATTTTTATTTCTCCTTTATTAAAATTTCTACTTCGATATTATCCTTAATTCCTCGTTTAAAATCTAAACCTAAAGACATACTACCTACTATACTACCATAATGAATCGGAATAACTTTTTTCGGGTTTATTTCATTGATATAATTAATAGCTTCTTGATAATCCATCGTATAGTAACCCCCAATAGGAATAAAACAAATATCAGTAGTAACTTTTTTTAATTCTTCTAAACAATCCGTATCGCCCATAACATAATATTTTAAGCCTTCTATTAATACGTTATAACCAACATATTCTTTACTTTGGGGATGAAAATCTCGCGTTTTATTATAAGCAGGTAAAGTATCGAAAGAAATATTATCTAACTCATAATGATGATTAGGAACGACGACTAAAAAATTAGAACTAATAGTTTTTATTTTCGATTCTAAAACTTTAGGAACAATAAATTTAGTCTGCGAATTCATAACCTTTTGGATTGAAGACTCATCAAAGTGATCATAATGATCATGAGTAATAAAAATAAAATCAGCATCATGTTTCTCACTAGGTATTTGAAACGGATCAAAATAAATTATTTGTTTTCCTTGTAACCGAATGGCTGATTGCGTAAAAACTGTAATTTCCATTTTATCTCTTCTTTCCATAAAAAAAGGATTATACCAAGGAGCGTATAATAACGCGGTACCATCCTATTTAAACTTAATTTTAGATAACGGTTTTTAAACCGGGGAGTATGAATCCCTCTAGAAAGTAGTAATAATATTAGTCTTTATTTGTTTTCACCAACCACAAACTCTCTTGAAAAGTTAATAATATTATCGTGTCTTTCATTAGCGATTTACAAATTTATAGTAGCACCGATACTAAATGAAGTCAAATTATTTTTTTAAATAATACTTCTCATCATTAAATTCATTTAAATACTCTTGAAATTTATTTTGCGAATAAATAATACTATTATCAACACTAAATACTGGATTACTAAGATTTTCGATTTTAAATAACCGTGTGTCATTACTAGGACATAATATTGCTATATTTTTATCGATATCATAAACTACATAATCTTTATTAAGATCTGATTTTAAATAAATTTGATTTTGAATTTCACTAATTATTAAATTATTATATTCTACTTTTAATTGTTCTAAATGTTTTAAAATATAAAATAAAGTATTTATATCCATAATATTATAAATATGTTTTTCTTCATGTCTTTTTATACTGTTTTTTAAAAAATAGGTATTAATAGGAATATGAATACATGTTAAATTAAATTTTTGGGCTAAATTAGTTGCTTCTATTTTTTCTTTTTCACTAGCTGGTTCAAATAATACTACTCCTAAAAAGTGAGTCGATTCCGATCTCAAAGAAATATCACTATAAACATTTTTGTTATCAGCTAAATATAAATCACCATTACATTTAATATTTTCTAAAATTAGTTCATTTTCAATTTGATTAGGAAATTTTAAACTCATTATATATTCTTTAGTATATAGATTAACATCATTATTTATAGAACCAGCATAATAATATTGCTGAGCAACTTTTTCACTTTTCAAAGCTACTAGAGCATGGTTATCGCGAGCACTAATACTTAATAAATTTTCTTCATTACAACTACATATTAAACCATAATTTATTTTATTAAACGTTCCCATATGTTTATCTGTAATTAAAGAAGCAGAAATAATATTATTTTCTCTAGCATCGATTTTAGAAGCATAAACAGTAGGACAATGAATTAAAAATTTAAAAGATTCTCCCGCCTTAAATTGAGTAGGATTAGTAAGTTCATTATGCCATATCCGAGCAAAATAAGGCATTAGTTCTTGTTCTATTTCTTTTAATTCTTGGTAAGACGAAAATTGTTGTTTCTTAATTAAAATTTGTTTCTTCTGCAAAAATAATAATTCTTTTTCGGTCAAAAATTGGGCATATATTTTCATAAGATTTTGGATACTGCGAACAATTTCCTGTTGAATTTCCTCATAAGACATTTTTAGGTTCCTCCTCCAAACTAGCAATAATCTCAGGATGTTGATTTAAATATTTAGCAAAGGCAATTAACATATAAGATTCATTGAGAGTCAAATTATTTAGATGAACCTCTAAGCCATTTTGTAACCGAAATCGATCTAATAAATCAGCATCTTTAATAATTTTTAATAATAAAACATTTTCTTGAGAATAACAATTATATTTTTTATAAATACTTAAATCATAAATATTTTGATTATGCCCCTCTATTAACATTTTAACAACATTTAATTTATAATCATCATAAAAATCTTGTTCTTCTAAAATATTCTCAGCAATAAGAGCCCCCACTTGTCCATGTTTTAAATCATATAAATCATTAACTCGTCCCACATCATGAAGCAAGGAAGCATCAATTAATATTTTCTTGGCAGATGAAGTTAAATTATAAAAAGAGGAAAGAACCAAAGAAAATAAAGCCACTCGAATAGCATGATATAAATCATGATTAGGCAAATCATCGTCATATAAAAAATCAATAAAATCTAGATTATCTTTTATCAATTCTAAAAAATGATTATTTTTAATTAATTCAATTACTTTCTTTACATCAATTTGAGGATAAAATTTATTTGGAACCATAAAAATCTCTTATACTTTCTATACTTTTATTATACATATAATTAATAAAAAAAACAGATATTTCCACCATTTCTGTTTTTTATTTTTCTTTTTTGACAGTTATCGTATACTTATCATTTTGATAATCTATTAATAAAGTATCATTAAACTGTACTTTATCTTCTAGTAATAGATGAGCCAAAACATTTTCAATATTTTTCGTGACATAACGTTTTATCGGCCGAGCTCCATAATTTTTATCAAAAGAATTTTCTAAAATAGCTTTTCGAGCTTTTTCGGTCAATTCTAGTTTAATATTACTAGGAACTAAACGAGATTCTATTTCTCTTAATATTTTATCAAGGATTTCATCAACTACTTTTTCGGTTAAAGATTTGAAGATAATAATTTCATCAATCCGATTGATAAATTCCGGACGGAAAGTAGCTTTTAATTCATTCATAACTAACTCATCACTATTTTTTTGATCTTCTAGAATATATTCACTTCCTAAATTACTAGTCATAATAATAATCGTATTTTTAAAATCAACTGTTCTTCCTTGACTATCAGTAATTCGACCATCATCTAATATTTGTAGTAAAATATTAAAGACATCTTTATGAGCTTTTTCTATTTCATCAAATAAAACAATTGAAAAAGGATTTCTTCTGACAGCTTCGGTCAGTTCTCCCCCTTCATCATAGCCAACATATCCAGGAGGAGCACCTACTAAACGACTAACATTAAATGCTTCCATATATTCAGAGCAATCAATTCGGACCATATGACGTTCATCATCAAATAATTCATAAGCTAGAGATTTAGCAACTTCTGTTTTTCCAACCCCGGTAGGACCTAAAAAGATAAATGAACCAATAGGACGATTCGGATCTTTAATGCCACTACGAGCTCTTATAATTGCTTCACTTACTAATTTTAAAGCTTCATCTTGACCTTTAACTCGTTTCTTTAAATTACTTTCTAATTGTAATAATTTTTCTTTTTCACCACTAACTAATTTTTGAACTGGTATATTTGTCCATTTAGAAATAATAGCAGCAATATCTTCATCACTAACTGTATCCGAAAGCATTTTCGAATCAACACTTTGTTTTAATTCTTCTAACTCTTTTTCTAAAGCCGGTATAGTACCATGACGAAGTTGAGCACTTTTTTCTAAATCATAATTACTTTCAGCAATAGCTAAATTATGTTTAGCAGTTTCTAATTCTTCTTTTTTAGCACTAATTTTATCATTAATTCCTTTTTCATTTTCCCAAGTACTACGTAAAGTTTTTTCCTTTTCTTTTAATTCAGTTAATTCATCATTAATAGCTTCTAATCTTTTTTTACTCATTTCATCTTTTTCTTTTTTCAAAGCTTCTCGTTCAATTTCCAAACGCATAATATCTCTAGTTAAAGTATCTAATTCTACTGGCACCGAATCCATTTGCATTTTAATCGTTGCACAAGCTTCATCTACTAAATCAATAGCTTTATCCGGTAAAAAACGATCCGTAATATAACGATCACTTAAAGTTGCAGCAGCTACTAGAGCATTATCTTTAATTGTTACTTTATGAAAAACTTCAAAACGTTCTTTTAAACCTCTTAAGATAGTAATTGTATCCATGACATTAGGTTCCCGAACCATTACTTTTTGTAATCGTCTTTCTAATGCCCCATCTTTTTCAATAAATTTACGATATTCATTTAAAGTAGTAGCACCAATTAACTTAATTTCACCACGAGCTAGCATTGGTTTTAATAAATTACCCGTATCCATAGCACCAGTATCACCACTACCAACAATCATGTGAATTTCATCAATAAACATAATAATTTCGCCATCACTATCTTTAATTTCTTTTAAGACAGCTTTTAATCTTTCCTCAAATTCACCACGATACTTAGCACCAGCTACTAAAGCTCCCATATCTAGTTCCCAAATCCTTTTATTTTTCAAACTATTAGGAACATCTCCAGCTACAATTCTTTGAGCTAATCCTTCAACAATAGCAGTTTTTCCAACACCAGGTTCACCAATTAAAACGGGATTATTTTTGGTTTTTCTCGATAATATTCGAATGACATCTCTTATTTCATCATCACGACCAATTACAGGATCAACCTTATTATCAATAACACTTTGAACAATATCTCGTCCATATTTTTCTAACACATTTTGTAATTCTTCATTATTATTGTTATACATACTATCCCTTCTTTCGTAAATGTATTGTAGCTCTATTTTTAGCACTTGTCAATAT
>CAYTGK010000039.1:0-8725 GCA_964437305.1 uncultured Muribaculaceae bacterium | reverse complement strand
ACAAAAATAAATGAATCATATTCATCTTGATATTTTACCATTTGTTTAATTGCTCCAATATAATTACCTAACGTTAACATACCACTTGGTTGTAAACCTGTAAGTATTCTTTTCATACTATCACTCCTTTTTGATAGTATCATATTTTTCTTATTTAAACAAGCTGTTTTCTTAATATTTTTCTTTTAATTATTCTTAATTTGTTACTATTCAAAATTAAATTTTTCTTATTTTTTAATTGTCTATCAACCATAATATTAAATAATTAACTATAAATATTAAATTCCTTTATACTAACAGTTTGTAAATTATTATAAAATAAAAATTTTCATTTTAAAAACGACTGTGAAAACCCTACATTTAGTCTAAATATAGTAACAATAATTATTTATATTATAAGTTTAAATATCATATATTCTAAATTAGAAAAAAACAATACTTTAAAATTTATGTTGACTTTTAAACTAATCTTTCATATAATATTAGTACATATTCAATTGATAACCCAATTTATATTAATTTTTAATGTGTTCTTTAAGTTTATAAGTAACTATGGTTATCTGGTGAAAATATTAAAAAGAATTCCCTAGAAATTATATAAATATCAATGTTTATGAATAAATATTGAAGGAGGAAATATGTCAAGATACACAGGACCAAGTCGTAAACAAAGTCGTAGAGTCGGCTTCTCACTTCTTGAAAATGGAAAAGATATTGCAAGAAGACCCTATAAACCTGGTATGCATGGAGCTAAAAGACAAGGAAAATTGTCTGAATATGGTGAACAATTAAAAGAAAAACAAAAAGTTAGATTCATGTATGGGCTTAATGAAAGACAATTTCATAAAACTTTTGTGGAAGCATCAAAAATGCAAGGTATTATTGGTGAAAACTTCTTAAAACTTCTTGAATCAAGATTAGATAATTTAGTATATCGTATGGGGTTTGCTAATACAAGACGTGGTGCAAGACAACTTGTTAATCATGGTCACATTACGGTTGATGGTAAAAAAGTTGATATTCCATCATTTAGAGTAAAAATTGGTTCAACTATTGCTCTTAAAGAAAATTCTAAAGATTTAAAATGTGTTAAAGAAGCTTTAGAAAATGTAACTTCAAGAGTTGAATACATTGACTATGATAAAAATACTAACACTGCCAAATTTGTAAGATATCCAGAACGTAGTGAATTACCTGCTGATATAGATGAATCATTGATTGTTGAATTCTACAACAGATAATAAAAAACTAGTAAGCAAAAAAGTTTACTAGTTTTTATTATTGTTTTATAACCTATATTATCCTTTATATAACCCCCCATTGATATGCATAACTTGACCTGTAACATATGAGGAATCAGAAGATGCTAAATAAACAAATAAAGGAGCTATTTCATAAACTTCCCCTGCTCTTTTCATTGGAGCATCAGCACCTAAAGTTGGAATTTTCTGAGCTTCCCAACAGGCTGGTTGTAAAGCTGTCCAAAAGTAACCAGGTGCAACTGCATTAACACGAATATTTTTGTCAGCTAAATTGGTTGCTAAAGCTCTTGTAAAACCAACAATCGCACCTTTACTAGTTACATAATCAATTAATTCTGGTTCTCCATAGAACGTAGTAACTGATGATACATTAATAATTGAAGCTCCTGGTTTCATATATTTTAAAGCACTCTTTGTCAAATAAAACATTGAATAAATATTAGTTTTCATCGTATAATCAAATTGTTCATCACTTATATCAAGTAGACTTTTTTGTTGATACTGAACTCCTGCATTATTAACTAGAATATCAATTTTTCCAAAAGTTTTAATTGTCATATCAACTATTTGTTTTGAAAATTCTGGTTTTTTCAAATCACCTCGAATTAGAATACACTCTCCCCCAAGTTTTTCCAAATACTTTTTTGTTTCCATAGCATCTTTATCTTCATTTAAATAAACAATTACAACTTTACATCCTTCTTTAACAAAGGCTACAGCAACACTTCTTCCAATACCAGAATCTCCTCCTGTGATAATTGCTACTTTATCTTTCAACTTACAACAACCTTTATATTCTGGATTATCAAAAATTGGTCTTGGTCGCATTAAATATTCCATTCCTGGTTGCATATCTTGAGATTGAGGTGGATATCTTAACTTAAACTTTGTACATTTAAGTCCAAAACCATCTTTAGTAACTCCTTTAAAACCATAATCATCTTTACCATTAGGTAATTTATTATAATAATATTTATAATTCAAAAAAAATCACTCCTATCTCATTTTATGTTCAAATAAGAAATTCGTGACTTTTAACTATTATTTATCTATATGCACATCAAGCTGAGGATATGGAATTGATATTCCTTCTTTATCAAATTCTTTTTTAATTATTTCTAAAAGTTCATACATTGCAGGCCAATAATTATCACTGGTAACCCACATTCGCATTGTAAAAACTAAAGCATTTTCCCCATGTTCTTTTAAAGCAACTAATGTTTCGTGTTTATCTAATCTATACTTTGAATCTTTGAGTATTTTATTCAATATTCTTTTAACTTTATCTATATCACTTTTATAATCAACTGTAACTGGGACATCTAAAAGTCTTGTTTTAGATGTAGTTTGATTAACAATTGTGGTATTAGCAAGCGTTCCATTTGGAATAACAATTAATTTATTATCATAAGTTTGTAAAATCGTACTAAATATATTAATTTCTTTAACAGTTCCTGCATCAGAATGGGTATCAATATAATCTCCAACTTTAAAAGGTTTAAATATCATGATAGTAACCCCACCAGCTATATTAGATAACCCTCCTTGTAACGCAAGTCCTAATGCTAATCCAAATGAGCTAATTAATGAAACAATGGAAGCCATAGGTATTCCTAGTTCAGCTATAGCAATAAGAACAACTATGCACTTAAGAATAATACTTATAATACTACCAGTAAAAGTTTGACTACTTTTTTCTAATTTATTAAACATTTTCCCTTTTTTTAATTTATTCATAATAATTTTAACTATTTTAAAGCCTACTACAATAATTAAAATTGCAATAAATAATTTACAACTAAATTTAACTAATCCATCAATAACATCATCAACTACTTTTTCCATCTTATTCCTCCTCATACTCTATCGTTAAAGTAAATTTACTATTACCTCGATAATTACCATCTATATCAAAATCATCTTCCGTATCATAAGTAAACACGGTTATCTTAAATCCATCTTGAACTTCACGACTTAAACCTGTTGACATAAGTTTTATACTTGACATCACCGTATTCTCATTATAATCTTTTTCTTCTAAATGGGAATGCCAACCATTTGTATTAATATCATCATATAACCAAATATATAAGTAATCTGAAAACGTATAATCTAATAAATCAATAGGTTTTAAAATATTCTCGTTATAAACTGTCCCATCTTTTAAAGTAAAATTAATATTATATCCTATCTTATATTTAGAAAAGTCTTCATATTGATTTTTTACATTATTATATAATTCTTTAACATTTCCACTTACTTGTTCTTTATCATCCAAAATGACTGTAAATACTCCAATATCTTTAAAATCATTTAAATGAGATTTGAAAACTGTAACTTTTTTATATAAATTATTATTTTTTTGATAAAGGGCAACCTTTAAAGAATTTTCATCTTGATATTTTGGCTTTTTTGCAATTTCTTCTTGCATTTTATCATTTTCTTGTTCTTTAATATCCTCTTTAGTCTCTTTTGAAAAATTAAAACTACAAGCAGTCGTTAATAATAATAAAATTAAAATTATCATTTTCATAAGCATCAAATTAATTCTATCATTTATATTCTAAGATGTAAATTGATGTTTAAAAAAATTTTTCAATTTTTAAAAATATTTTTAATTTTGGTTAAATAGTTTTTTGATTTTTATATAATTTTATTATTGTTTAATACAACTTGCTATTTTCCATATTAAAACAAATCTATTATTCCATAGTAAATTCATCTTTTTTGATAATCACTTAAATCAAATCCATTTTTTTGAGCAATATCAATTAACTCTGATTCTGATGCAATTTCTACATCACTTAAATCAGAAATTGCTGCTGGAAATGCTGAAAACATTATGGAACCAAAATAATCCATTAAATCTTTTCTAAGCTTTTCATAATCAATATTTTTATAACTCATAATAATTCTCCTTCCCCATTAATTCTAAAATGTCTTTATCACGTTATAATTACAACAGTAAAATATCTTGATTAATTTGCCTCTATCTTTTCTAAATATATTTTATTCTTTACTCTTTTCTATTTCTAAAAGTTTTAAATATACTTTAGCAGTTGTTATTGCATCAGATAAGGCTCTATGAGCTTCTTCATTGACAATTCCTAACTGATTCGCAATGGTATTCAATTTATTATTTTCACAATTTATTCTCAATTTAAACTTTTTAGCATAATGCATTACATCAAAATAAGGATTATTTATAATTATATTACTTAAACGTCCAGCTCGTAATATAAATTTACTATCAAAAGCTATACAATTATATCCTACTAAAATATTATCTCCTATAAATTCCACAAATTTAGGGAAAACATCCCATATATCTCCAGCTCCATAAACCATCTCATTTGTTATCCCTGTTAACTCTTCAACATCTGGTGGTATCTTTCGTTTATAAGGATGTACTAATTCTTGAAAAATAAATTCTTTTGATTCAACAATCTTACCATCAATTACTTTTATTGCTCCTATCTCAGTGATACTATCCCGAACAGGATTTAACCCAGTTGTTTCAATATCAAAAGCCACAAAATTCTTAAAACCCGAGTCAGTTAATTCCTTAGGAGTTGGATATTCTTCAATAGGTATTTTGGGAGGTTGAGGAGTTCTTATTTGACGAATATCAAAATCAATATTTATTTTCTGTAAAAATTCAGCATAGTTGACCTGATTTTCATATCCTACTGGTAGATATTGCTTTTTAGTTCCATTTATTATCTTTTGAAAATCATTATAACTATTAATAATATATTCTTGTTCTGTTGGTAATAACTTTTTATAAATACTATCAGCAATATCATATCTTCTAGTTTTTACATAATAATTTGCTAACTCAAACAATATCTCTAAATTGTTACTATCTAAAATAGTATTAGCATACTCCTCAGCATTATCATAATCATAATTATTACAATAAGCATTCATAGCTGCACATCTAATAATTTCTTTTTCAGTTTCATTTATTAAACTACTGTTTAGAATTGATTCTATATTCGAGATTAGATAAGAACGTTTATCTTTTGGAACATAAAATTTTGTTTGTAAATAACAAAATATACGATAAAATTCTTTTTGAGGAGATTCCATTAAACTAGTTACCTCTTCTATTCCTTTATCAAATGTATCTCTATCTATTAATTTATTCCTATATTTATCAATTAATAAAAAATATTCTTTTTCATTCATAACTTCACCTTTTTTATAACGTTGTATTAAACATAATGACTAATAAATTTTATATTGTCTAAAAATAAGACTTTTTTTCAATTATCATTCATTAAGTATAACAGAGCCTTTTATAAAAACTCTATTTAATTAATTTTAAAATATCTTCATCTATTTATGTTTTTTAATATTTAACTTTTATTATTCATATTCCCTATACTACCTTTCTTCTAAATCAATTACAAGAAAAAATATAACTAATTTATTAAACAAATAATATAATATTTAATCTTACTCTATAAGTATAACATATTTTTTCTTTACTTAATAATTAATTTCTCAATTCTAATATTTTTTATTTTTATGAAAATTGTTTAGAAACTAAGATAATAAACAGAACTGCAGTAAAAAAGGGAGCTGTAATCAAATGAAATAATTTCAATCAGCTCTTTTTATTGTAGAAAAATTACTATAAAAAAATGAAGAACAGGTTATAATGAAAATCATTTAATAATACAATCATTTATTTTTTTTCACAATTTAGAAGTATAATTGATAATTTTAGGAGTAACGTTGCAAAACTCACAAATAAATTCAATACGTTGTTTCAAATTACTTTCCATTTCTAACTCTTGGGTCGTAAACTTTATCATAAAACACTATCCTTTCTTTGTAAAACATAAAAAATCAGATCCAAACGAACCTGATATATATTAAGTTCAAACTATCAAAAGTTCGAACGTATTCGCAACTGGTGCTTGTAGAGGGAATCGAACCCTCACATCAATGATACACGATTTTGAGTCGTGCGCGTCTACCAATTCCGCCACACAAGCAAGATATAAAAGATTATATCACATATTCTAAAATTTAGTCATATTTTTTCATAAAATTTCTAAAAAAAGTGGATATTTTTATATTTTTTCTTTATAATTAAATTGGTGATATGTATGAATGAAAAAATCAAAAAAATTGCAGATAAGTTTCAATTTGATGGAACATTGAGCAATATAACAGAAAATAATCAAGGAAATATTAATAAAAGCTACATTCTAACTTATGTAAATAATGGAGAAAAGAAATATCTTCTTCAAAAAATAAACTCTAATGTTTTTACAGAGCCTTATTTGGTTATGAAAAACATTGAACTTGTAACTAATCATATTAAAAAGAATTTAAAGAAAAATAATGATTCTATTCATAAAACTTTAAATATTATTAAAACTAAAACGGGAGAAAATTTATATACTTATACTAATCATGAAGGTGAAAAAGAATACTATCGGGCTTTTGATTACATTGATAATTGTATTTCCTATGATAGTCTTAAAGATGTCAAAAATTCTAAAGAACTTGCTTATCAAGCTGGAAAAAGCTTTGGTTTATTTCAAAAATTACTAATTGATTTTCCATCTAACTTATTAGGTGAAACCATTAAAGACTTTCATAATACTAAAAAGAGATTTAACGATTTACTATTAAGTATTGAAAATAAAGTTACTACTAGAGCCTATGAATTTTCAAAAGAAATTATTGATTTAATTTCTAAAATAAAAGATTGCTCAGTAATTATTGAATCACTTGGAAAAACTATTCCCTTTCGAGTAACACATAATGATACCAAATTAAATAATATTTTAATGGATAAAAAAACTGGAGTTGGGGTTGCTATTATTGATCTTGATACTGTTATGCCAGGTTCTAGTTTATTTGATTTAGGAGATGGAATCAGATCTGCTTGTAGTAATGCATTTGAAGATGAAACTGATAAATCAAAAATATTTCTTAATTTAGACTTAACTAAAGCTTACTTAAAAGGTTATTTAGAAGAAATGGCTAATCTCTTAACCCAAGATGAAATTAACTATTTAGGTCTATCAATCAAAATTCTAACTTATGAACTAGCTCTTAGATTTTTAACTGATTATTTAAATGGTGATACTTATTTTAAAATAAAATATGAACAACATAACCGTGATAGATTTTTAAATCAATATATTTTATTACAAGATATTGAAAATAAATTAGAAGAAATTAATAATTTTATTATGGAAACTATTAATAACATACAAACTAATTAATAGTTTTTTTAATATCTCTTTTAAAAACATTGATAATATTGCAAAATTGAATTATCACATTCATAAATTAATTTGATTATTTAAATATTTTTTTTTAATAATTTTAGAAAATGTATTTACCCTATCCAAACTAGAATTATTTTAAATTTTTTATATTATAAATAAAAACAATAGAATATACCTATTGCTTTATTCATCATAAAAATCAGACAAAAATTGTAATTCTTTATGAAAAGTATTTTGTAATTTAACTATTCTCTGTTCTATTTTTTCATGATTTTTATTATAAAGTATTAACTTTTTTCTTTGAAACCAGAAAGGTTTATGATATTCTAATATATCTAAATTTAATTTACATTTTTTAATTTCAAATTCTATAATTTCTAATAACCCCTTCATATCCTCTATCGGGCATTTTAAAAATTTCCTCTCTGTATCTTTTACTTCTTTCATGGCATACCTCAACATAAAGTTATTATAACATAAAATAGTAAAAATAATAACTAAAAATAACATTTACCATATTTTACCATAAAATATCTTATTACATTTAAATTAGATGAAAATTTAATTAGTCTATTAAAAGAACATAAAAAATATATGGTTTTAATGAAAAATGTTTATTTTTGGAAACATAAAATTATATAGCAAGAATGACTTTTGCCAGAAAATTAAAATATTATATTAAACTTGTTGATGTTAAAAAAACTCCTCATGGTTTTAGACATTCCCACGGTTCATTGCTAATTCATCTTGGTTCCAGTTCACGTCAAGTTGCTGATAGAATTGGCGATACAGTACCAATGATTGAATCTACATATTATCATATGTTTCCAAAAAAGCGAGATGAAGTCATAGATTTATTAAATAAATTCAAAAATCAAGAAGTAAAATAATAAAACCCTTATAAAAAGGGTAAAATACACTATGGTGTCCACAGTAGGAATCGAACCTACATCTGTTCCTTCGGAGGGAACCATACTATCCATTGTACTATGCAGACATAAATAATAATTAACTTATTTCGACTTTTTTCATTCCATTTTTCTTTAGCAGACATTGTTTTAAATCAACAATTATTTCTTTCTAATAAATGACCAAAAAATGTCGAAATATCTTATTACTATTATTAAGATTACTAATTAGATATTAATACTTAAGAAATATATAATAATTTTTTTACTTTTTTCTTTACTTCATTATAAAAGTTTT
>CAYTGK010000038.1:0-8869 GCA_964437305.1 uncultured Muribaculaceae bacterium | reverse complement strand
TGGCTATTATCAAACTTATTTTTTTATTACTTTTCTTTTTTAATTCTATTTCCATATTTTTTAACTCCTTATTTTTTATTAAATTATAAAAAGACACATAAAACCTAGTCTCATTCTACTAGTTTCATGTGTCTATTATTATTTTTAATATTATTATTTATTTTACAAAAATTAAGTACTATACCCCCCCCCAGGTTGACATTACGTTAACTTTTGTATCAAATATATTTATTCTTACTTTTACCATTTAAAATCAACTTCTTTCTACTTTCATCATTATGATATCATAATTTTCGTATTAGTGCAAGACCTCAAATGGCAAATATTATCTTTTCCCAAGTATATATTAATACTTTAATTCATTAATTTAGCAAGTAATTCTCTTTCATTTTTAAGTTTCTCTTTTTCACTTTCTACTAATTCTTTAGGTGCATTTTTTAAGTATCCCTCATTAGCAAGTAATTTTTCACGTCTTGCTATATTACTTTTTAAAGTTTCAAGTTGTTTTTCTTGATTTTTTTTATCTTCCCCAGTTAAAACTTTTTCATAATATAAATCTAAACTATAGTAATTATTAGTTACATGATATTTTGTAATTTCTAAATTCTTATTAGTTATATGTTCTTCAAGTTTTAACATTTTGATAATTAAATCATCAAACTTACTATTTAATTTAACTTGAAAATCTTTACCAATACCATTTTCTTGTTTAACATTTCTAAATATTTTAATAAAATCAATGATATGTTCAACTTCCTCTTCTTCATTTTCAAATATTAACTTTTTATTGTATTTAGGATACTCACTTATCATAATATTTTCACTATCTTTAAATGGTAATTTATCATAAATTTCATCAGTTACATAAGGCATAAAAGGATGTAGCATTTTTATAATACTACTAATTACATAATATAAAGTTGACTTAGTTGAATTTAAATCTAAACTAAACTTGGCAAATTCAATATAAGTATCACAAAAATCATTCCAAATAAAACTATATAAAGTTGTACCAACATTATTAAATTCATATTTATCCATATATTTAATAACTTCTTTAATTGTTTTATTTAGTTTAGAAATAATCCATTTATCTTCTTTCGTTAAGTCTTTTAAAGAATAATTATTTTCTTTAAAGTTTTCCATATTCATAAGACAAAATCTTGAAGCATTCCATAATTTATTAATGAAATTCCAAGTAGCTTTAACTTTTTCTGGGTCATATCTTAAATCCATACCAGCACTAGTCGTAGTTAATAAGAAGTAACGAAGAGCGTCAGCTCCATATTCTTGAATTACATCCATCGGATCAATTCCATTTCCTAAAGATTTACTCATCTTTCGTCCTTCTTTATCTCTAATAAGTCCATGAATTAAGCATTCTTTAAATGGTCTTTCACCCATAAATTCTAAGCCTTGAAATGTCATTCGATTAACCCAAAAGGGAATAATATCATAGCCTGAGACTAAAACATCATTAGGGTAATATCTTTTAAGTAAATCAGTATCATCAGGAAATCCTAACGTTGAAAATGGCCAAAGAGCGCTTGAAAACCACGTATCTAAAACATCAGGATCTTGTACCCAACCTTCCCCATCAGGAGCAGTCTCACCAACATATATTTCATCACCTTTATACCAAGCAGGAATACGATGTCCCCACCAAAGTTGTCTTGAAATACACCAATCATAAGTAATCATCATCCAATGATTCATAATTTTTTCAAATCTTTTAGGAACAAAATTAACCTTTTTGTTCTTATCCTTTTGATTTTCTAAAACTTGATCTGCTAATGGTCGCATTTTTACAAACCATTGTTTTGATAAATAAGGTTCAACCATAACATCAGTTCTTTCAGAGTGTCCTACTGAGTGAGTTATTTCTTCAATTTTTATTAATAAATCTTCTTTTTCTAAATCTTTAACTAGTTGTTTACGACATTCAAATCGATCAAGACCGTTATATTTATAAGCTTTTTCATTCATCGTTCCATCAGGATTAATAACAACAATTCTTTCTAAATTATGTCTATTTCCAACTTCAAAATCATTAGGATCATGAGCTGGAGTAATTTTAACAACTCCTGTTCCAAATTCAGGGTCAGCGTGCATATCAGCAATAACGGGTATTTTTTTATTTACAATTGGTAAAATTACTTTTTTACCAATATACTTCTTATAACGTTCATCTTCAGGATTAACGGCAACAGCAGTATCACCAAATAAAGTTTCAGGACGAGTCGTCGCAACTTCAAGATATTCATCACTATCTTCTAAATAATATTTTAAATGATAAAAAGCCCCTTTAACTTCTTTATAAATAACTTCTTCATTTGAAAGAGCAGTCATTGCTTCAGGATCCCAATTGATAATTCTCTCTCCTCGATAAATTAAACCTTTATTATATAAAGTTACAAAGACATGGTTAACGGCTTTTGATAAACCATCATCAAGAGTAAATCTTTCTTTATCATAATCAAGTGATAATCCTAATTTAGCCCATTGAGCATGAATATTATTAGCATATTCATCTTTCCATTTCCAAGCAACTTTAAGCCACTCTTCTCGATCCATTTCACGAGGATTAATTCCTTCTTCTTTTAATTTCTTATCAATTTTAGCTTGCGTTGCAATTCCTGCATGATCCATCCCAGGCACCCATAAAGTATCATACCCCTGCATTCTTTTATATCTAATAATAGCATCTTGAATACCCGTATCCCAAGCATGACCTAAATGTAATTTACCTGTAACATTAGGAGGAGGAATAACAATACAAAATGGTTTTTTATTCAAATCTCCACTTTTAAAATAGCCTTTTTTAAGCCAATTTTCATATTTTCCTTTTTCAACACTTAAATGATCATATTTGCTACTTAACATAATTTCATTCCTTTCTAAAAAAAGAAACCTCATCCTAAAGGACGAAGTTTCGTGTTACCACCTTAATTTGTAATTATTAATTACCTTAAAATCTTAATGCGATTAACATTATATCTTACTATCATTCAGATATACTCCTCAATTGCTACCTTCTATTATTTATCATATTAGTTTGCACCTACCACTAACTCTCTAAAAAGCAAATAATATACTCCTCAATTTCATAGGATTTACTATATCTTAACATAAAATTAATTAAAAAGCAAATAATTTTTGACAAATCAATTAATGTATATTATAATAGCATCTCTAGGAAGCGAGAATATGAAATTATTTTATCATAATATCATAACTAAACAATCTAAAGGTTTAAAAGCTTTTGTTATTTCAGATATTCATTATTATAGTTCTAAAGATAATTATAAATTAAATGCAATAATTAAACAATTAGACCAAGATAATTATGATGTAATTTATTTAATTGGAGATATAATTGATGAAACTAATGTTTTAGATGATAAAGAAACTAGAGAAACTTTAACACTATTTTTAAAGTCATTAGGAAATTATGCTCCTACTTATATTGCTTTAGGTAGTCATGATTTAGTTTATTTTAATTATGATAAAACTAAAAAATTGATAAATGATGATAGGTTTAAAGAAGAAATTTTAAAAATATCTAATACTATTCCTAATCTTATAACAACTGAAAATAAATTTTTAGAACTTCCAAATGGTGATTATGTTAGTATACTTAATCAAATTTCTGAATATAATAAAAAAAATGCTAATATTAATCAAGAAGCAATCAAAGAAAAATACTCTTTTTTAGAACAAGTTAATTCTAAGCAAATTAATACTTTATTATGTCATTATCCTAATTATATATTATTCTTAGATAAACTAAACCTATTAGATAAAATTGATTTAAATATTGCTGGTCATAATCATAATGGAATGACTCAATTAAAAATATTACCATTAGAATCATTTTTAAATTTAATTAATCAAAAAAATCGTGGTTTAGTTACTCCAGCTAGATCAATTTCTTTAAAAGAAACCAAATATCTTCGAGGGGTAATAGAACTTAATAATCAAAAGCCTTTAATTATCGTTCCAGCTATTACAAGTTTGGGTTATAATACCAATTTAGCTATGTTTGATAAATTTTTCTATAAAGGAGCAACTGTTATTAATTATATTCCTGAAAATAAAATTAAAAGAAAAAGTTCATAAACTTTTTTTATTATTCAATAATTTCATTATTATTATCAAATTTAACATTTAAAAACTTACGACTAGCTAAATAATCACACATATGAACAAAGTTTTCATATTTAGTCTTTGGAACTGGTAATATTTCATTACCATCATAATCTTTATTCCAAGGTCCCATGTGAGATTCAATAGCTTTCCCAACAAAAACAATTTCCGAGTCAGTTAACTCTAATTTATCTTTATTATCTATTATATAATTCTTAATTAAAGTTGGATGATCATATTGAGTATACCGATTATGAGTTAAACCACTTTTCAAACCATCATGTAATATTAAAGCCATAATCATCAAGTCTTTTTCATTACTTGTATATTTATCACCAATAACTGGATCAAGTAATAATTCATGTCCAATTCGAACAGCTACTTTAACGTGTCTTACTAAACCACCTTTACCTAATGTAAACTCTGGATGATACTTACCAGTTGATGAAGCTGGTATTTCGAAAAAATAATCTGGAAGCAAACTTATCATTGTTTCACATGATCTTCTTATTTTTAAATTCATAATAAATTCTAATTCTTTTTTAAAATATTCTACTTTTTCCATACTACTCTCCTACAAAATTTATTAAAATACTATTCTCGATATATATTTTATCATAACTTATAAAAATATTCACCCCATCATCGACTAATTTTTTATCTTTTATTAATTCTTTTATATTATATAAAGAGTCTAATTCAACATGATATTTATTATAAAAATCTTGTTTATTAATTCCCTTTATTTTTCTAAATCCTAAAATTAAAGCATAAGATATAATATCTTTCCAACTTAAATTTTCTATTTCTTTAAAATAATCTCCTTTTAGATATTTTTTTAAATTGTTAGTATTCGTGATTCTTTTAGTTCCAATATAACTTGCACTAGAAAGACCAAAGCCATAATATTCTAAATTATTCCAATAGACTAGATTATGACGTGATTCAAAATTTTGTTTAGCAAAATTACTTACTTCATAATGCCAAAAGCCATTTTCTTTTAAAGTCTTACAAATTAAATCATACATTAGAAAATCTTTATCTTCTGAAATTTCCTTTTCCCCTTTTATTCCTAAAATTGTTTTATCTTCAATCATTAAAGAATAAGTTGAAATATGTTCTACATTAAGACTTAATAAATTATCTAAATCTCTTTTTAAATCATTTAAAGTTTCACATTTTAAAGCATAGATTAAATCAACATTAATATTATTAAAACCATATTCTCTTAATTCTTTAATTTTTTCTTTAACCAAAGTAAAATCATGATGTCTTCCTAAATAATCTAAACACTTTTTATTAGTTGATTCAACTCCCATACTTATACGATTAACCTTATTTTCTTTAAAAAGTTTTATTTTTTCAAGTGTTAAATTCTCAGGATTTACTTCAAGTGTAAATTCACAATTTGTATCTAATTTAAAAATTTTAATTATATCAAATAATTCTTTTAACTCACTTATCGTTAAAGAGCTTGGTGTTCCTCCTCCAATATATAAGGTTTTTAAAGTTTCCCCTTGATATCTTTCATTTATTTCTTTTCTTAGTCCTTTTAAATAATCATGAACCATTTCCTTATTATAGAAAAATTTTGTAAAAGCACAATAGGTACAAATATGAGAACAAAAAGGAATATGAATATACACAGAACTAATCATTGATTTCCTCATTAGATAAAACAGTTAAAAAAGCTTCTTGAGGTATTTCAACATTACCAATTTGTTTCATTCTTTTTTTGCCTTCTTTTTGTTTTTCTAAAAGTTTTTTCTTTCTAGAGACATCTCCTCCATAACATTTAGCTAAAACATCTTTTCGCATTGCTTTAATATCAGCTCTAGCAATAACTTTTGAGCCAATAGCTGCTTGAATTGGAACTACAAACAATTGTCTTGGAATAATAGTTTTTAAATTATTAACAACAACTTTACCTCGATTATAAGCAAAATCTTTATGAACAATCGTTGATAAGGCATCAACTAATACTCCATTAACTAAAATATCCATTTTAACTAAATTACTTGGTTTATAACCTATAAGTTCATAATCAAATGAAGCATAACCTTTGGAAATACTCTTTAATTTATCAAAGAAATCATAAACAATTTCTGCAAGTGGTAATTCATAATGAAGAATAGCTCGTTCTGGAGTTATATATTCTAAACTTTTATAAATTCCTCTTTTATTTTGGCATAATTCCATTAAAGAACCAATATATTCACTTGGAGTAAAAATATTTGTTAAAATATATGGTTCACTTATCGTTTTAATTTTTGTTATATCTGGTAATTTTTGAGGGGAATCAATCTTAATTACTTCACCATCTGTTTTTAAAACTTCATAAATAACGGAAGGAGAAGTTGCAATTAGATTTAAATTAAATTCTCTTTCTAATCTTTCTTCAACTACATCCATGTGTAAAAGTCCCAAGAAACCACAACGAAAACCAAAACCTAAGGCCTCACTAGTTTCAGGTTCAAAGGTTAGACTAGCATCATTTAGTTTTAATTTTTCTAAAGCCTCTCTTAAATCATTATATTTATTAGTTTCAGTTGGATAAAGTCCCGTGAATACCACTTGTTGCATAGGTTTATAACCTGGTAAAGCCTTATCACAAGGATTTTTAAAATTAGTAATTGTATCACCAACTTTTATATCACTTATCGTTTTAATAGAAGCAACTACATATCCTACTTCCCCACTTGTTAAACTTTGAACTTTCAAAAAATTAGGATTATAAACAAATAATTCCGTAACTTCATAAATGGACCCAGTTTGCATAAATTCAATTTTATCTCCAACTTTAAGTTCCCCATCAAACACACGTGTTAAAATTAAAACTCCTCGATAAGAGTCATATAAACTATCAAAAATTAAAGCTTTTAAGGGTAAATCAGGATTACCTTTAGGTGATGGTATTCTTTCAATTAAAGCTTCAACTAACTCTTTTATTCCTTCTCCCGTTTTTGCACTAGTTAATATTATTTCATCTTCCTTAAAACCAAACGTATTAACTAATTCTTGTTTAACTTTTTTTATATCAGCACTTGGTAAATCAATTTTATTAATAACAGGTATAATTGTTAAATTATTATCAAGAGCTAAATACATATTTGCTATTGTTTGAGCTTCAATTCCTTGTGTTGCATCAACTACTAAAATAGCTCCATCAGAAGCTGCTAAACTTCGACTAACTTCATAAGAAAAATCAACATGACCAGGAGTATCAATTAAATTTAAAACATAATCTTCATCTTGATAATGATAGTTAAGTCTTACCGTATTTAATTTTATAGTAATTCCTCTTTCTCTTTCAATATCCATGTTATCTAGCATTTGTTCTTTAATTTTATTTTTAGAAACAGCCTTAGTTATTTCTAATATTCTATCAGCTAAGGTTGATTTACCATGGTCTATATGGGCAATTATGGAAAAATTTCTAATATTTTCTTGTTTCATAGTATAACCTCACATATAGATTATTTTATCATATATTCTCATAAACTACTAACTTTTTTTCTATAAATTAAATTATCTTTTTTTACTTTCATTTAAACTATCAATCTCATACTTTTCTTCCCGACCAAAGTCATATATAATCGTTATATCTTTGTTTCTAAGAGGGTTATAATGTGAAACTTCTACTGAATAACCTACACTATTTTCTTGGCTGGATATTTTATCAAATACTTCTTTAGGTATTAAAGCAATTAAGGGAGTAATTTTATTATCTTTAACTGTTGGAATTGTTGAATCAAATATATAATATTTATCCATATTAGCAATTAAATTAAAAGCATGAACTTCTAATTTTTCATTTAAACTAATACTTGATACTTTAAAATAAGAATTAAATCCACATTTTTTTAATAAGTTTTGAGATAGCATTGCTCTTTCTATACACATAGCTCCATTCTTCCCTTTCAAATTAGAAACTTTACCAATCGGAAGATTATTATCTAAAATTGCATCTTCATCTGGATAATAATTCATTCTTGTATCTATATTACTAAAATCACCAAAATAATCTTGAATAATTTCAAATATTACTTCGCATACTTCTTCAAAATTAGATAATTTAATTGTCTGTAATTTCTTTTTTAACATTAAATAAGCATCATCAACATTTCCAATCACACAGGGAACTTTATCAAAAACTCCATCTCCAATTAAAACTTTTTCATCTTGAAAAATCTCATTAAAAGAAGAAGCAATTCCTCCTTTTAGCCAACCATCTATAAAATTAACTCCAATATATCTATATTTTTTCATAATTTCACCTAACTTTAACTATATCTTTATAATGTATTTAATTTTTTTACTTTAACATTTCTAAAATTTCTTTTTCATTTAAAATCTTAATATTTAAATCTCTAGCTTTATCATATTTACTACCAGGATTTTCACCTAAAACTAGATAATCAGTTTTTCTACTTACTGATTCAATTACTTTTCCTCCATTTGTCATAATCATATCTTTTAATTCATCACGTTTAATATTAAGAGTTCCTGTAATAACAAAACTTTTATCTTTAATCTTTGGATTATCAACAACTTTACCTAAATATTTCATATTAAGTCCTAAATCTTTTAATTCAGCTATTAAATTTTGATTTTCGCTATCGGAAAAATAGTCTCTTAAACTTTTGGCAATAATTGAACCAATATCAGGAATATTACTTAAATCTTCATAACTTGCTTTCATAAGTGTATCCATATCAATAAA
>CAYTGK010000037.1:0-8890 GCA_964437305.1 uncultured Muribaculaceae bacterium | reverse complement strand
GGAAGACAGGATTTGAACCTGCAACCCCTTGGTCCCAAACCAAGTGCTCTACCAAATTGAGCCACTTCCCGATTACTATACATTTAAAGATGGTGCACTCGATAGGAATCGAACCCACAGCCTTTTGGTCCGTAGCCAAACGCTCTATCCAATTGAGCTACGAGTGCATTTATAAAATGGTGGCTCCGAGTGGAATCGAACCACCGACACAGGGATTTTCAGTCCCTTGCTCTACCGACTGAGCTACAGAGCCAAATATAATGGCGGTCTCGACGGGGATTGAACCCGCGATCTTCTGCGTGACAGGCAGACGTGGTAACCACTGCACTACGAGACCATTTTGGTTGCGGGAGAAGGATTTGAACCAACGACCTTTGGGTTATGAGCCCAACGAGCTACCAGACTGCTCTATCCCGCGATATAATGGCGGAGGAAAAGGGATTCGAACCCCTGCGCCGCTTGCACGACCTCTCGGTTTTCAAGACCGATCCCTTCAACCGGACTTGGGTATTCCTCCAAATAAATGGTGCCTAAGGTCGGACTTGAACCGACACGGGTTTTAAAGCCCGCAGGATTTTAAGTCCTGTGCGTCTACCTATTCCGCCACTCAGGCACTATGGTGTCCCGTACGAGATTCGAACTCACGACCCTTTGATTAAAAGTCAAATGCTCTACCTACTGAGCTAACGGGACATAATAAATGGTTGCCTCGGCTAGATTCGAACTAGCGCATGCGAGAGTCAAAGTCTCGTGCCTTACCACTTGGCTACGAGGCACTAAATGGTGGAGAGAGATGGATTCGAACCATCGAACCCGAAGGAACAGATTTACAGTCTGTCGCGTTTAGCCACTTCGCTATCTCTCCATACTGGTGCCGAAAACAGGAATCGAACCCGTAACCTATTGATTACAAATCAATTGCTCTACCAATTGAGCTATTTCGGCATCATGGTGGGCGATATAGGACTCGAACCTATGACCCCTTGCTTGTAGGGCAAGTGCTCTAACCAACTGAGCTAATCGCCCATAATGCACAAGACATCATTAAATATAACATTTTATTTAAAGGATGTCAATAATTTCCTGAACATTTCTTACTTTTTTCTTTTTCTTTTTGTTCTATCCATTTTGGAAGATTTAAAGCCAAAGTTTGAAAACCATGTTCTGTTTCTTCAATCTTTCCCAATTTTTGCTTATTTATGCGATAATCTAAATTTTTAATACTAAGTTTAACATGAAAAGTATCATCATCACTTTCTAATACCCTAACTCTAATAGTTTCTCCAATATCAGCAACTTTATTAATATCTTTTACAAAACCATTCGATATTTCAGATATATGTATTAAACCACTATAATATTCATCTAATGTTACAAAAATTCCGTAATTTTCAACTCCTGTTACACAGCCCTCGATGATTTCATCTTTACAATACTTACCCATAAATAACCTCTTTGATAAAACAATATTATTTTATCAAAAAAAAGAAAATCAATCAACAATTTCCTTTAAATTTGCATTAAATTTTTTATTTTTTATCATCTCAATTTCTTCTTTATATGGAGGCTTATCTAAAATATAAGGAGTTTCTAAAATTTTAGGAATATCTTCTAATCTTTTATTATAAAAAACTTTTAATAAATTATCAAATCCAATCGTTCCATAACCAATATTTTCATGTCTATCCTTCTTAGAACCTAAAATATTTTTACTATCATTAACATGAATACACTTAACATAATTAAGCCCCACAATCTTATCAAATTCATCTAAAACCTCATCAAACTTACTTATATCATAACCACTATCATTTAAATGACAAGTATCAAGACAAACTCCAATTAAATCTTTTTTCTTAATACCAGTAATTATTTTTTTAATTTCCTCAAAATTACTACCTACTTCACTACCCTTACCTGCCATTGTTTCAAGTAAAATCGTAACATTACAACTTTCTTCTAAAACAACATTTAAAGCATAAACTATATTGTTAATTCCTTTTGAAATACCTAGCCCAACATGACTACCTGGATGTAAAACCATATACTTAATTCCTAACTTTTCACATCTCTTAATCTCACCTTTTAAAAAATTAATTGAAAAATTATATTTACTCACATCATCATTTGCTAAATTAATAATATAAGGAGCATGAACTATAACTTTATTTATATCAATACCATTTTCTTCCATCTTTTCATGTGCTAATTTCACTAAATTATCATCTATTTCATATCTTATAGTATTTTGAGGTGCACCTGTATAAAACATAAATGTATTTGCACCATATCCTAAAGCTTCTTCCAAACTACCTAATAATTGCCTATTCTTTGTAAAACCAACATGAGAACCTATTATTAACATAAAAAACCTTCTTTCAAATCTATTTTAACAAATTTCTTCTAATATAAAAAGAAAAAAATTCGATTTCTCGATTTTTCTATTACGTTCCATTTGCAACTGTAACTTTTGAAGTATCAAGAGTAGATTCTTCTACTGGTGCATTTTTAGTACCTATTGCATAAACATCATCCGTTAGATAAATTGAATAAACATAATCACAATCTAAACTTGCACCTTGCTTGGGTTTAGCTTCTATTTTAATGAAAGAGCCTGTATTAGGCGCTGTACCTGAAGCTTGAGTGTTGCTTCCTTCCCCCTTATTATATTTATTTCCATAAGGACTAGTAACTCCACCTTGCTCTAAATTAATAGCATTAAGGGGTATATATTTTACAGCAGCACTTGAAGAATGACAAATTGGTCTATAATTTCCAGCTCCATTTGATGGTCCAAGCAAGCCAAGCATATCATCTGAACTTACTAATTTATGAGCACCATCTAAAAATGTTTTAGCGTCAGTAACAAATGTACTCTTTCTTGCATTATCCAAAACATTTGTTACTGCAAAGACTGCTAATGACATAATAATAGCTAAAACTACGATAACAGCTAATAATTCAACTAACGTAAAACCTTTTTTATCCATATCTTTCATTTTATCATCAACTTTCATAATTAAAATATTATCACAAGAAAAAAAAACAGTCAATAAAATTTGATAATTTTCTTTACTTTTTTTTCAATTTCGCTTATAATATTATTGTCTTGGGGCTGTAAAGGTTTCGACGAGATTAGATTGATGTTAAATTGCAAGGCGTACCTATACGTTAAATGGAATTTAAAGATAACTGGAAACAGAAATCAATTAGCATTCGCTTAGTTTAAATTGCGAATACCTTAAAAAGATCTCATCTACGGGTTTTTTTATAGGTTTATTTTGTAGATTATATTATTACTTTGTTTAGGAGTGATAATGAATTTTACTAAACTAATTAGGTTTATGTTTGTTAATTCACTTATTTCCTAATGATTTTTACGAATTAACTAACCTTGTAGACGTTTTTCTATCATTAATTTCGGACGGGAGTTCGATTCTCCCCAGTTCCACCAAATAAAAAAATTTAAATGAAAGGATAAATATGGAAGAATTAATAATCAAACATTGTCCTAAATGTGGTAATACAATAAAAGTAATCGGAGAACTTAAATGTGAAAGCTTAACTTGCTGTAGTAATCAAATGGAAACAATTACTCCCAATTCAGTTGATGCAAACTTTGAAAAACATATTCCAACTTATAAAATAGAAAACAATAAACTTATTGTAACAGTTAATCATGTAATGGATAAAGACCACTTTATTGAATGGATTTGTTTTAAAACCAAAGATAAAGAAGAATTTATTTATCTTAATAAAGAAGCTAAAGCAATATTTCCTTATCAAAAAGGAACTTTATATGCCTACTGTAATAAACACGGGCTTTGGGCAAGTGAAGTTGAATAATTAACAAAAAAACATAAAGTTTTTAATTAAACTCTATGTTTTTTTAATTCTCATTTTTATCCTCTTTATCTTCTAAATAATCTTCCTTAACTTCTTTATCTATATCTTCCATAGCTTTTGTTTCATCAACTATTTCTTCCCAATCATCCATATTCTCATCAACTAAAATTTTAACTTTAGTATCTCCTATTAATTCAATTCCAAGCTCTTCTTCAACTTTATAATTGATTTTATTACCATCAATATTAACTTCTTTACAAGTTGGGTCTTTTAAACTCCGAACAATAATTGATGCATCAGTATAATCAACTCCATCTTTCTCTCTAATATTGACAGTTTCTTTATAATTGAATGTTTCTTTTACAACATCTGTTTTAGTATCATTATCATAAGAATACCAAATATTTATATCATAGCTACCATTTACAGTAATCTTTTCTCCCTCCTTAATTCCTTTAAAATTATGATTTATTACCCAGCAACCAAGGACATTAGTAGGAGCCTTTCCTACATCAATAAAATGACTATGAGTAAATACTTTTTTACCTTTACCTAAAACAGCCTTTGTAACTATCTCTCTATAATTAGACATAAATCCTCCTCACTTTAATTTATGCAGAAAAATAGATTTTGAATACTATTAACATAAAAAAATAAAGATTACTATAACTAATAAATCTACTTTTAATTGATACAAATAATATAATAAAATATTTAGTAACTAAAATTAATAGTTTCTATTTTTTTTCATATATATTAATATGAATAGAATATTATCAAGTTTTATTTTAACAAGTTTAGCTGGTCTTTCAACTATTTTAGGTTATTTTATAATCTTCTTTAAAGGTGATAAAAACAAAATTATTACGTTTTCTCTATCTTTTGCTGCTGGAGTTATGCTAACAATTTCCATAACTGATTTAATTCCATCATCTTTTAATTATTTAAGTGATTATAATATCATATTTCGATTATTACTAATGAGTTTCTTTTTTATTCTTGGTGTTTGTTTATCTTTTTATATTTCCATAAAAGTTCCAAATGAAGAAGACTCTTTAAAAAAAGTTGGAATTATTTCAATGTTAGCCATAATTTTACATAATATCCCTGAAGGTATTATTACCTTTATGGTAAGTGGAGTTAATTTCAATTTAGGACTTAAATTAGCAATTGCTATTAGTCTTCATAATATTCCTGAAGGAATAAGTATTGCAGTTCCTTTATACTTTGCAACTAATAACAAATTTAAAACATTTATATATGTTTTAATATCAGGTTTCAGTGAAATTTTAGGTGCTATTCTTTGTTTTCTATTTCTAAAAAATCTAATTAATAATTTTTTAATAGGATGTGTATTTTCAATAATTGCAGGAATTATGATTAATATAAGTATTACAGAATTATTACCAGAATCTTGGAAATATCAAAAAAAGAAACTTGTTTTAATTGGTTTCTTTATAGGTTGTTTAGTAATGTTTTTAAGTCATATTATTTTATAAATAATTATTATCTAATATTTCATATTTTAAATTATAACTATCTAATTTAGCTTTTAATTCTTGATTTATAACTAAAATATAAGTAATTTTTTCATCATAAATAGTTTCAAGTATATTGTTAGTTAGCAATTTTTTAATTAATTTATTATCTTGATAAGAAAGAGTTAATTTAATTTTCATTAATTTTTGAGTTTCAATAATATGAGTTTTCTTTAAACAGAGACTAACACTATTAGAATAAGCCCGAATTAAGCCACCACTTCCAAGTTTAATACCACCAAAGTAACGAACAACAAAACATACAACATGATTTAAATTATTCTTCTTTAAAACTTCTAAAATAGGTAACCCTGCTGTACCTTGAGGTTCATTATCATCATTATATTTTACTGTATTATCAAGAATATAAGCATAACAAATATGAGTTGCTGTTTTATGTTCTATTTTTAATATAGTTAAGTATTTTAAAACTTCATCTTTATCTTTTATTTTATAAAGATAAGTAATAAATTTTGATTTATTAATTTCAATTTCATTACAAACATTGTTTTCAATTATCATATTAAATTTCCTTTTAATTAGTATATAATAATTTTCCCCAAAATACTAGAGAAAAAAGTGTAAAAAATCTTGATTTTCTTCTTTAAACATGAGACAATTATTAAGGAATAAAGGATTATTACAAGGAGGATTATGAATAATACAAAAAATAATACAGATAAAGAACTAGAAAATGTTTTAGCAGAGTTAGAAAAACAATTTGGAAAAGGGGCTGTGATGAAGCTTGGTGATAATACTCATGTTAATGTTGAAGTTGTACCAAGTGGTAGTTTATCTCTTGATATTGCTTTAGGAGTTGGAGGATATCCAAAGGGAAGAATTATTGAAGTATTTGGTCCAGAATCAAGTGGTAAAACAACTTTTGCTTTACACGCGATTGCAGAAGTACAAAAACAAGGAGGAAGAGCTGCCTTTATTGATGCTGAACACGCTTTAGACCCAGTTTATGCTAAAAATTTAGGAGTTGATATCAATGAACTTTTATTAGCTCAGCCTGATACAGGCGAACAAGCACTAGAAATATGTGAAGCATTAGTTAAAAGTAATGTTATTGATATCGTGGTAATTGATTCAGTTGCAGCTTTAGTACCCAAAGCAGAAATTGATGGGGAAATGGGAGATAGTCATGTTGGACTTCAAGCAAGACTTATGTCTCAAGCATTAAGAAAATTAGGTGGAACAATTAATAAAACTAAAACAATAGCTATATTTATCAATCAATTAAGAGAAAAAGTTGGTGTTATGTTTGGAAACCCTGAAACAACTCCTGGTGGAAGAGCCTTAAAATTTTATTCATCTATAAGACTTGATGTTAGAAAATCTGAGTCTATTAAAATAGGAGATTCAATTGTTGGTAATAAAACTAATATTAAAGTAGTAAAAAACAAAGTTGCTCCTCCATTTAAAACAGCAACTGTTGATATCATGTATGGTGAAGGAGTTAGTAAAGAAGGAGAAATTGTTGATCTTGGAGTTGAAGCTGGAGTTATTGAAAAATCAGGAGCTTGGTTTTCTTATAAAGGTGAAAAACTTGGACAAGGTAAAGAAAATGTTAAACTGCTTTTAAAACAAAATTCAAAGTTAAGTAATGAAATTGAAATGCAAATTAGAAAGTTTTACAATATAGTAAATACTTCATCTAAAAAAGATAAAGTTGAAGAAAAATAATAAAATAAAGTCATATCATGTTTCCAATATGACTTTTTTTATTAACTAAAAAGTGTCAGTTTACTCACTAACACTATTTATTATAAAATCAACAATCTATAATATATACTAATTTTATTATTTATTAATTGAATTTCTTGATTTTAGAATAAGCAAACATTAAAACTCCTACTAAAAAACAAGCAAACCCAGCAAGTTTTAAAAATGATGATGAATCTAAACCCGTGCTTGGAACTTCAACTTCCACGAATTTATCATTTTCCATTGTAATACTTTGAACTTCTTTATCTTCAGTTATATCAAAATAGAAAGTCTCATTTGATAAAATATAGCCTTTACTACTCTCTACTTCTCTTAAAAAATATTTTCCAAGTGGTAAATCATTTAAAATAATTTGTCCATTAACATCAGTATAACCTCGATAAATAAGAATAGGACCATTATCTTCTTCTTTATAAATTTCAATTAATGTTTCAGGTAAAGCCTTTTTAGTTTCTGAATCAACTTTTAAAAATTCTAAACCACCTTTCTTTAAATAATTCTCTAAGTCAAACTCTTTTACAACAATCTCTGTATTTTGATTTTTATATGTTAATTCAAACTCATATTTAGTTTTATCAATAACATAATCATTTAAAGTTTCAACTTCCATTAAATAATATTTTCCTAAATAAAGATCTGAAACTTCAGTATGACCATTTTCATCAGTTACTAAGATTTTAACTAATGTACCTTTTCGATAAATTAGAATATTATTACAATAAATATCCTCATTTGCATAAAGACCATATTTAACATTTTTAAGAGGAATCTTTTCATAATGATAATCTCCATCTTCAAAGACAACTTTTTCCCCAACTTTATTAATAACTAATTTTCCTTTAACTCGTCTATTACTAAATCTAATTTCTAACATATTATCACTCCCAACTTCACTTGTCTCATCAATATGAATTTTTAATTTTTCAGGATTCCATAAATAACCTGGTATATCCATATTAACTTCTTCTAACTCATAATCTCCAAAAAGATAAGTATTAGTTATAAACTCACCTTCTTTAGAGGTTTCAAATGTACAATCTTGATTTTCACAGATATAACTATTATTACTTAAGTCTTTTAATTTAAATTTAATTCCCGAGATTTTAATAACTTCCCCAGTTTCTTCATCAATTTTAATAACTTTTAACTTTGAGCCATAAGCTGTTAAATTAAGTTGCATTGAAACTTCATCACTAAATCGTAAAATAGCTATTTTTTGCCCTCTAGAATCATTTGGGGAAAAGAGCATTGTTGAAACATTATCATACCTAGCTTTACTTAAAGTAATCGTTGATTTTCCATTAGTAGTTGGCGTAATTAAAAGTTTATTACCTTCTTTTTTAACTATATTACCACCATCATCTCTTACTTCAAAAAAACTTAAAACATTCTTGGTATCTATAAGTTCAATAGTCTTTCCCACATAGCCCGTTAAATTACTATCAGCAAAAGATGGCTTTTCAGTATGAGAATTAACTAATCTCATAATCTCATTCTTTTCTTTAGTTACTATAATTTCTTCTCCTTCATCATAACGTTCTGTATAAAATCTCACGATTTGCCCTCCAACTTTTTCCCATATTAAAGCTTGAGTTGCCATTTTATACCTTATTGTATTATGTCCAGGATATTCATAGCCATAGTATCCTATTAATTGAATTAATTTATTAACTGAATCATTAAAAGGTGATGAAGTCATACCAAGTTCACCCTTATATTCATAAGAATAAATTTCCTTTCCAGGTTCAATACAATAGCCAATATGATTATCCAAA
>CAYTGK010000036.1:0-8949 GCA_964437305.1 uncultured Muribaculaceae bacterium | reverse complement strand
TATCACTCATCCAATAAATTTTCTATTTTTTTAACGATATCATCTATATTATAAGAAAAATCTTTTAAATTATCAAGATATTTTTTTAAGATATCTTGATTTTCAATGATACTTAAGATACCATTATACAATCCTTCAAAAGAATTTTCAACTATCATTCCATATTTTTTATCCATAATCTCATGAATACTTAAAACTTCCAATGCTAAAACAGGAACTTTTAATATTAAAGATTCTAAAATAACTAAACCAAAAGATTCAAAGCGAGAAGTCATCAAGAAGCAATCGGAAGCTTTAACATAAGGAAAAGGATTTTTCTTTTTCCCTAGCAATTTAACTTTATCTTCTAATTTATAATTAGTTATCATTTCTTTTATTTTATCATCATCTGGTCCACTACCTATTAATCTAACCACTACTTTATCTAATTTCTTATCTAAATCTAATTTATGTAAAACTTCAATTAATCGGTCATATCCTTTTATTGGATGTATTCTCCCAACGGAAATTAAATTTAATTTATCTTTTTCATAAGTAATTTTTTCAGCTTGACTATCCTTAATTATCTTTTCTTTATCAATTAAATTATAAATAACTTCCGTATCTTTAGCTTGATATTTCTTTAAAAATTCTCTTAAAACTCCATTACTAATAGCAATAATTTTATCAAATTTCAAAAATATTTCTTGAAATAAACTTTTATATTTAATATCAGGATCAAATTCCTTATAATCTGTATGTAACCAATGATATTTTTTTAAACTATCACCATAAGCTGTAAAAACAGCTGTTATTCCATCTTTAAAAGCTATTTCAACATCATATTTTTTACTTAAACATTTTTTTCTTTCCTTAATAATTTTTTTACCTATTAATTTTGTTTTTAATAGAAAAACTAAATATATTTTTTTTAATATAAGTTTAACATTCTTAGATTTTAAAACCTCTTTTAAAGTATAATCAACAGCTTCAAAAAAAGGACTCCCATATATAACATTAATAGATTTATCTAAATCATCTAAATAATCTCCATTATTATGTAAAACCATAACATCAATATTATATTTTTTTATATTAATAAATCTCAAAATATCTCGAAGTAAAATCGATACTCCTCCCATTTTTCTTTCATCAACAACAAATAAAACATTTTTCATTTCCAGCCACCTACTAATCTTAATAAAAAAACATAAAACCGATTAAAAGTTACTAAATAAATTCCTTTTAAAGATTTATAAAAATATTTATTCTTTCGATAGTTTGGAAACTTTTCTTTAACATTATTAACTGCTAATTCATAAGCTTTCTTTTGTAATTCTCTACTTAAAGCTAAACTTCTTTTAATAAATGTTGCATATAGATAACGAACATAAACAAACTCAAATTCATCTCTATATTCATCAAAATATTTATTCTCTTGATAATATTTATATAAATCATTAAAGTTATAAACACAATCAAATATCCTTTCTGTATAAACATTAGATTCAGAATTTTCTCTTTGAAAATAGTAATATAAATGTTCATTTACAACTCCTATTGTTTTTGCTTTAGGTAAAATTCGATATAAAAAATCAACATCTTCAGCATAGACATTTCGAAATTTTAATTTATCTAATAGACTTCTTTTAAACAATTTGGCAACAACAACAGGATATAATTTAAGATAATATTTTTTTAAATCTTCTTTAGTTAAAACATCATTTTCTAAATCAACAATTCCTTTTTCAGTATGATCAACATATTGAAAGTTGCAAAAAGCAGTAGCTATATCATAATCTTGACTTACAACTTTATTATATAACTTTTCATACATTTCTAAATCAACATAATCATCACTATCAACAAAAGCGATATATTCTCCACTTGCTTCTTCGATACCTTTATTTCTACTTTCGGCAATTCCTTTATTTTTTTGATTAATAACTTTTACTTTTTTAGAATATTCTTTTAATATTTCTTTTGTATTATCAGTTGAGCCATCATTTACAACTATTATTTCCATATTATTTAAAGTTTGATTAACTAAACTATCTAAACATTTTCTCAAATATTGAGCATTATTAAAAGTTGGAACTATTACACTTACTTTAACCATTATTACTACTCCTTAATTTTCTCATGATTTTTAACAATTTTATTTGTTTATAATAAAATAAATTACAATATATTTTATATTTTATATTTTCTTTTTTATAGTATTTATTATATTTCCATTTAGGAAATTCTTGTTTCATGATTTTAGCTACTCGAATAATATTTTTATTACCTTCCTCATAATCAAGAAATTTAAAATTTACACCTCTAAGTAAATGTTCTATATAAAGATATTCTAATTCATCTTTATATTCGTCAAATAAATTAGTATCAAGAAACTTCTTTTTTAAATATTCCAAAACAAAAAATATATCTTCCCATTTAGTATCATAAGAAGTTTTATTTAAAATACTACCTTCCCTTTGAAAATAATAATAAAACGGTTTTCTTAAATAACTTGCCTTTTTAGCTATTGCCGAAAAAAACGGCATAATTGCAAGATCTTCAAAGAAATAACCCTCTAAAAATTTTATATCATATTTTAAATATAAATCTCTTTTTATCAATTTGCATACTGCTCCAGGAATACCTGTAACTAAATTTTTTAAATTATTTTCATCATAAAACTTTATACTTGGTAAATATTCTTTCTTATTATCTTGATAATATATATAACAATCGCAATAAACAATATCAAGATTTTTATTATTTGCTTCTTCATACATTTCTTTTAAGGTATTAGGATCAATAAAATCATCGCTATCAACGAAGAATAAATATTCACCCTTAGCATATCTTACACCTGTGTTTCTAGCAGAAGCCAGTCCCCCATTTTTTTTATAAACAATAACTATCCTAGAATCATCAAAATTATCTATTACTTTTTTAATAGAGTCATCAGTACTACCATCATTAACAATAATAATCTCAATATCCTTTAAAGTTTGATTAACTAAACTATTTATACATTTAATTATATAATTAGATACATTATAAACAGGAACAATCACACTTACTTTCATTACTTATCACCTATCACTTTATCTAAATTTTCTAATATTTGACTATTATATTTTAAATAATCAAACTTATCTTTTATCTTAAATCCTTTATCAAGAAAAGTTTTCAACGCCTGATAATAACTATTGATATCAACTTTACTTACAATTCCGTATTTGCCATTTATTGTTTCCATACTATCTGAAACATTTGTTGTAATAATAGGAACATTTAAAACTAAAGCTTCTAAAAAGACTACAGGATTCCCCTCTAATTTAGAAGTTAAAAGTAAGGCATCACTGGATTTTAAATAAGGATAGGGATTGGGTAAGCTTCCCGTAAAAATTACATAATCAGTTATTTCAAGTTCTTTTACCATCTTTAAATAATCATTATGATTTTCTCCATCTCCAATTAAATAAACTTGAAAATCATACTTTTCATATTTTAATTTTTTAATTACTTCTAATAACATAGTAATATTTTTTTCTTCTTCAACATGTCTTCCGATATGGACAAAAGTTGTTTTGAAATTTTTTATCTTTTTTTCTTTACTTAATTTAATTACCCTTTCAGCATTAATGATATTATTAAATACATATAATTTTTGTTTAGTTTTAGGAAGAAGGTTTAAATATTTTTTCTTTAAAGCATTAGAAACAAAGACAATCTTTTTAAATTTAGGAGCTTTTATAAAATGTAAGAAGTTATCTTTTTGTTGTTGATCTTCAAAAATATTTCCATGAACAAATAAACAATTATTCTTTGATAAATACCTGGCTAAAACACTTCCCACTTTTCGCCCAGTTGCATAATTAGCTGCAAAATCATATTTATGATAATTTTTAATTATAAATGTAATTAACTTTAAACGATTCGTTATCTTCCTTTTAATAATATTTTTACTATCAGAAATATTATAATCTATTACTTTAACTTTTTTATTTAAATCTTTTAGAAAAACTCCTTCTTTTCTTTCTAAAATTACAGTTACATCATACTTTTGATAATCTATTTTATTACTTAAATTAACAAAAGCTGTTTCTATTCCACCATAATCAAGATTATTAAGACAAAATACTATTTTTTGCATACTCTACCCTCTCTTTAAAAATCTTTTAAATAAGAAAATTAATCTATTTTTTAAGTCTTGAAATTCTTCAGTTTTAAAAGTAAGTAAAAAGAATAAAGTCATTGATACTACTACCAAAACTATTCCTTTCACAATAAACATTAATATATTTACAGATTTAATTATTTTAGCAAGAAAGAAACATGGTATAAAACAAATAAGAATAATCACAACATATTTTAAATAATTAAAGAAGTACCCTCTAGCCTTTTCTTTAAAGATATATTTATATACAATATAAGGATCAATCCAAGTTGAAGTTGTAAGCCTAGCAACAATTGTTCCAATGAAAACACCAGCGAGTCCAATATATTTAGCAAGAACAATTGAAACAACAACATTAATAATTGCAGCTACAATAGGGGCATACTTAAAATGACTAAAATTACCAGAGGCATTTCTAAAGGTAAAACCTGCAAATTGAGCTCCATTGACAAAGAAACTTGCAACAATTGTTAACACAACAAAATTAGAAAGTAAATATTTATCACCTAACCATAAGGTAACAAAATCATTAAACAATAGATATAAACAAATACATAATACATTATAGATAATCATATCAAAATAAAATAATTCTTTAAATATCTTCTGACTTTTTTCTTTATTATCAATAGCAATTAAATTTCCAACGCTTGATGTAAAAGCATTCAAAATTTGACCTACTATTAATGTAATAGCATTTATAATTAAATAATAATTAGAATAAAGTCCTAGAACTACTAAACCTAAATATCTAGAAATAATAATACTATCAGTCCCATTTAAAATAACCGAACTAAATTTATAAATAAATAATGCTTTTACATTCTTAAATATCCCTTTTTTTTCTTTTTCTTGAATTGTTTTATTACCTAAGTCTTTTAAAAAAGGATACATTTTGTCTGATTTATGAGCTAAATAAATATTTGTTAGCAAAGTATTCAAAACTTGTAAAATTAAATATAAAATATATTCTTTAGTAAAATATAAAACTATTAATTGGACAAAAATTTGTATAATTTTAAAAATATTGGTATACATAATAACAATATAATTTTTTTGATCAGCTGAAATTATAGAAGTTTTATAAGAAAAGAAATAAGAAATTGAAGCATCTAATAAAAACAAAATATAAATTAAATAAATACTTTCTTTAATATTAGGTGTTTCTGCGATAATATAAGGAATAAAGGGAATAATTAATAATCCTACTCCTAAAATTATTAAACCTATTGTCGTATAGGTTTTTTTATAAAATTTAACTAATTTTTTTAGTTGGTCTTTATTTTTAGTAGCAAGAGGTTTATACATACTAAAAATAATAGCATTTCCAATTCCAAGTTCCGCAAATGATAAAATTGTTAGAATATTAGTAAATAAACTATTTAATCCCAGATATTCTGATCCTAAAATACGAATAAAAATAGTTCTTGACACAAAACCTAAAACAAGACTCAACACTTGAAAAAAAGTTCCAACCCCCATATTTCGAACTACATTATCAGTTCTAGTTTTATCATTCATTATATTCACCTTTCTCGGTATCAATTTTAATAATTCCATGAGTTACTCTTTTTTCAACAGGTGGCAATTCCATATAATTTCCATAAATTTTTTCAAGATATATTTGAGGCTTATTTGGTATATTAAATTCTAATTTCTCAAACTCTCCTTTTTTTAGAGGTAAAAAAACATCTATTAGATTAAACTCTTTTTCTACATTATAATCACCTACATAACAAGCAATATTTTGAGAATCTTGTTTTTTATCTTTGGTCATTAATTTAAGTTGTATTTTATATAAAGTTTGGACACTAAAAATTGTCAATATTCTTGATAAAATTTTATGATGACAATCATTATTTGATTTAATATGTCTTTTTAAATGAATACTATCTCTTAGTATTCGAATAAAACCAGCTCGAATTTTAATCTTATTATAGTCAGCACTTGCAACATAATCAAAAGGAAAGATATCAATATTTATTTCTTTATTTAAATCTAAATTTTTTATTTTTTCTTCTAAAACTAAAGTATTACTCTTTCGAACTTTAGCAAAGCAGTTCCAATAATTTTTATCTATTTCTAAAGCTTGGACATAATATTTACTTGTTTTATCATGGGGAAACAATTTAAGAAATTTTTCATAATCATCTCTTAACATTCCAATATCAATATCATCATCCCAAGGAATAAAACCTTTATGCCTTATAGCCCCAAGTAAAGTACCACCTACTAAAAAATATGTAATATCGTTTTTTTTACAAAATGATGAAACTTCTTTTAAAATTTCTATTTGGACTTCATGAAGTCTTTGTAATTCCTCATTATTAATATACTTCATATTGCACCTCTATAATGATTATATCATAGAAATTAAATCTTTCAAACAACAATTGATATTTTTATATTTATATGTAAAAAGAATAAATAGACACTTAAGCCTTTTTATTCTTTCCTTTAACTTGTTTTTTTAATAAATTTCGAATTTCTTCAAGAAGTAATACTTCATCACTTTTGGGTGGTGGTGGAGGTACTTCTTCTTCTTTTTTCTTACGTGATAATTTTTTAAATACTCGAAGCATCACGAATATTGATAAAGATATTATTAAGAAATTAATAATATTTTGAATAAAATTACCAATCATAATTGATGAAGTTTTATAAGTAATTTTAAGTCCCGTAAAATCAATACCTCCAATAATTATTCCAACTAAAGGCATAATAACATCATTAACTAAACTTGTAACAATCGCATTAAAAGCATTACCTATAACAACTGCAATCGCTAAATCTAGAACATTACCTCTCGATATAAATTCTTTAAAATCATGAATAAACTTCTTCATAAACTCTCCTACTTGGTTCCAAATATTCTATCGCCAGCATCTCCTAAACCTGGAACTATATAACCATTTTCATTTAATTTTTCATCAACATAAGCAGTATATATTTGCACATCAGGATGGTCTTTCTCAATTCTTTTTAACCCTTCTGGGGCTGAAATAATTGATAAGAATTTAATTTTTTTAACTCCTCTTTTTTTAAGCATAGTAATAGCAGCTGACCCTGAACCACCTGTTGCAAGCATAGGATCTAAAAGAATAATGGTTTTATGCTCAACATTCTTGGGAAGTTTACAAAAATATTCAACTGGCTCCAAAGTCTCCTCATTTCGATATAGACCAATATGTCCAATTTTAGCATTAGGCATTAACTTTAAAACTCCATCAACCATACCCATTCCAGCTCTTAAAATTGGAACAAAAGCATAATCATTTTCATCAATTTGTCTTCCAATTGTATTAGCAATTGGAGTTTTAATCTTAACCTCATGTAAAGGAGCATCTTTTAATGCTTCTAAACATAAAATCATACCAATTTCACTAATTAATTCGCGAAACTCCTTGGTACTTGTTTTTTCATCTCTTAAAATAGAGATCTTGTGTTCAATCATTGGATGATTTAAAACTATTTCTTTCATTACATAATTCCTCCTAAATCTTTAAATTGATAGTAACATATATTTAAAAGTTTGTAAACTAATTTAAATAATATTTACAGATATTTTTTAAATTAATTATTTTTATCATAATAAAAAATAAAAAAATAGACAAACGTCTATTTACATTTCCATAATAAATGTTAAAAAACAAATATTAGGTAATTGCTTACCACTTATAATATCCTGATCTAAAATAGCAAGTCTATATAATAAACTTAAAAGTTCTTGCTTACTATAATTAATTCCCTTTCCTCTAGCTAATTTAACTGGATATTCTTTATACCCTAAAATTTCACTTATTTTGGAATTTGTTAAGTTATTTAAAACTTTAACATTATAAATTAATCTAATTTGATTACTTAAAATAACTAATATTTGAAATATCTTCGTTCCACTTTCTATAAAATACTCATAAAGTTCATAACTCTTTTTTTTATCTTTTTTAACAATTGCATCAATCAAATCAAAAATAGTATTTTCAATAGCTTGTCTTGTTACTAAATCAATATCGCTTTTTAAAATTATTTTATCATCTAATTTATACATTTTTAATTTATTAAGTTCTGACTCTATATTATTTAAATCTTTAGAGGTTTTACTTAAAAAATACCCTATAGTCATTCGATCCATCTCATAATCTTCTAAATTATTCTTTACAAAACTTACTAAATTTATATCATCAAATTTTATAAGTTTAAAATATTTATTTACAAGTTTTGAAACTTTTAAAACATTATTTATTGTAGAAGTTACCAAGATTAAAATATTATCACTAGGATTTTGAAGATATTTTTCAAACTTTAAAAAATTAAATTCCATTTGTTTTTCTACTAAAAAAGGAGGATTCATACCAACAACAACTTTTATTTTTCCAAATAAGTCATAAGTATCTAAGGCTTCTATCACATCATCTATGGTAGTAGTTTCTAAATCATATTTGATTAATTCAAACTCTTTTTGAATATTTTCAGTTATCTTTAAAATTTCTTTATCAATTAAAGAGGTAACATTACTTTCAATTAAATACAACTTTTCCATCTTAAATACCATTTTTAATTTCTTTAAAAACCAATTCGATTTTACTTATATCACGTCCTGAGCCTTGAGCAAATTTTAAACTTCCTCCTCCATTACCATTAGTCATACTAGTTGCTTCTTTAATAATACTTGAAGCATCAACTCGAGAATTACTCCGAGCAATAAAAGTAACTTTATCACCTACTTGATTAGCAATTAGCATAAAAATATTTTCATATTTATTAGCAAGAGTATCAAGAATATTTTTTAAAGAATT
>CAYTGK010000035.1:7309-9269 GCA_964437305.1 uncultured Muribaculaceae bacterium | reverse complement strand
GATTCTATTACACTTTTTAATATTTCATCATCATAATATTTCATTTTGACACTCCCTTATTATTTTTTTTTAATTTTTATTAGATATTTTATTTTTCAAAATCTGTTTCTACATTATTAAATCTTGATTCTAGTGTTAATTGATTATATGTAAGAACTGCTACTTTTTTATTTATTTTTTTGGCCAATTCAAATTGAATATAATTTACTATATCTGCCAAATTATTTTCAATTTCAAAATCTTCAGATTCTATAAAAGCATCATAATATAAGCCTATTACAATTGCATCTCTAGGTGCAACATATTTATCATTTATAGCCCCATAATAAACATAATTACTATCAACATCTGGAAATAATAATAACGAATATGTTTTTTCCATAAATTCATTAACTTCTTTTAACTCAGCCTCGGATAATTCTTCATTTCTTTTTGAAAAAAGAGTATGAAATTTTTGTAATTGTTCACTATTTAAAGCTTTTAAATTTACATTATTTATTAAAAAAAAGTAATGCGAAATAATTTCATAATTTTCATTTTTCTCTATAGTCAAAGGCATAATTTTTTTATTAGGCAAATTTTTTTCAATTTCCTTTAAATTTAATTCATCATATATTTTTTTTAAAAATAAATATTTATAATTGTCTATATCATTCATCTATATTTCTCCTTACCTTATTTCCTTTTCTAATGTACTTTTTAATTTACTATAAAAGCAAATTTTTTTATTGCATATTTTTAGCATTCTGTTCTTGTTTATTACGTTCTTCTTGTGCTTTTTGTAAAGATATACTTCGGTCAGTTATTTTTCCCTTTTCTCTATTAATATCAATTATTCTATTATTCAAATACGTAATTTTACTTCTTATTTCTTTTTTTAAATTTTCTCCACCTTCAAATCCCACTATAGGATTTAATTTGCCCTCTGCTATTTCTAATTCTTCAATTGCTAATTTAATATCACCAATTGCTAAATCATATTTACTTGTTACCCCTGCAGCATTACCTGTGTAATTTATATTACTCATATTATCATTCCTTTTTCTTTTCTCAAATTGTTTATCCATTTGCTTGACTTATCATACTTTTATACTATAAGTATATCAAACTTTTTCTAAAAAGTCTCTAAATTTTTTAGAAAATTATATTTTTTTTTACAATCATTTACTACTATAATAGCCATGAAAGGAAAAATAAGTAAAATAAATATAAAAAGAGGTTAAATGAAAAATCTTCATTTTCATTCAATCTCTTCTTAACATTCAAATTATTATTAAGCTTCACCAGCATTTGAAATTGAAGCACTTCTTGTAACATATTCATCTTTAACTGCTGTAACATCTTTTTCAAGTTGTTCTAATAATGGAATTAAATTCTCTGTATATGAATCTTTTATATGCTTTAAATTTGCTTCTACGCTTGGTCTAGCATCAGACTCGCCTAAAGAATCTGCGCTTGCTGAATACGTTTCTATAGCTTCCTTTGCACTAGTTATAGCTTGTGTAATTGTATCAATATTTGTTGCCATAGCTTCGGTATCAACATGTCTTGAGCCTCCTCCCAATGAAGCATTTAAAGCTGATGCACTATATTGTGCCATTTTTCATCTCTCCTTTCTTTCTTAATTTTCTTTTTAAATTATTCACTATAAATATTCAATTCTTTTACTATAGCCGCAAAATAATTATCTGCTTCCGTTTTTACATTATTATTCGAAGTTTTTAAATCTGCCATGTTGCTCGTTTGAGTAGATAACCAAGTACCACTTTTATCATCTTGCCAACATTCTGATAAACCTGTTAGAGCTTCTTCTATTTTGCCTATAGAACTATCAACTGCTTCTTTAAGAGCATCAAATTCACTTGTTTCTTTTGAAAAAGATCCAGAAAAATCAATAACAACCATTCTAACTCTCCTTTCTTGTAACCAACTTACAATATAAATATAATATATTCTTTTA
>CAYTGK010000035.1:3324-7209 GCA_964437305.1 uncultured Muribaculaceae bacterium | reverse complement strand
TTAATAACAAAATATAGAAAGCCATAATAATTATAAGCAACAATAGAAATATAATTATTAAAGGATTACTAAAAAAATAAAAATAATTGTTGTTAGTTTATAAATTCAGTTTGACTTTAAGCAATCATAGTATCTTCTTCATTTAATAAATCAATAAAATAATAAACTGGATGTTTTTTCAAATTTCTAAGACTCAAAGAAATATGTAATCTTAAATTATGATAACTAAAGTTAAAATCTTTAGATATATCATAAGCTTTCATAAATAAATCTTCTCCATTAATTGTTTTAGATTTATCAATTGAAAATATAAGTTCCATTTTATCTTTCTCAGAAATTACTTCTTCAACTCCTTTAGCTTTAGCTAGTTTCTCAAACCATTCTTGATACATATAAGTTAAAATTTCTTCACTAGGTTTTCCAAATCTATCTGTAAATTCTTCTTTAACACTTACTAACTTATCATAACTATCAATAGTATTTATAAGTTTATGAATTTCAATCTTCAAATCACTTTCATCAGTATACCTATCATCAATATGAGTTGATACATTAATAAGTGGTTTTTCATCACGAACTTCTTCTTCAACTGTTTCAATACCTTGTAATTTTTTAATTTCATCATTTAAAATTTTCAAATATAAATCAATTCCCATAGTATCAATAAATCCAGCCTGTTCACTACCTAAAATATCTCCAGCTCCTCTAATTGATAAATCACGACTCGCAATTGCATATCCACTTCCGAGTTCAGTAAACTCTTTTAAAACATTAAGTCTCTTAATAGCAGCTTCATTTAAAACCTTATTCTCAGGATACATCAAATACGCATAAGCTACTTTATTACTTCGCCCAACTCTACCTCTTATTTGATATAATTGAGCAAGTCCAAATTTATCAGCATTTAAAACAATTAATGTATTAGCATTAGCAATATCTATTCCTGTTTCAATTATAGTTGTAGAAAGTAAAATATCATATTCATGATTAATAAACTTTAACATTCGATTTTCAAGTTCAATTTTGGATAATTGTCCATGAGCAATCACAATTCGAGCATTAGGTACTAACTTTTGAATTTCCATCATCTTACTCTCAATTGTTTCAACCCGATTATACAAAATAAATACTTGTCCATCACGCATTAATTCTTTATTTATTGCATCTTGAATTAATTGTTCTTGTTCATAGACTACATAAGTTTGAATTGGAAACCGATTAATAGGTGGTGTTTTAATAACCGATAATGACCTAATACCAACAACCGACATTTGCAAAGTTCTAGGAATAGGAGTTGCTGTTAAAGTTAAAACATCAACATTAGATTTATATTGCTTTAATTTTTCCTTATGGGCAACTCCAAATCTTTGTTCTTCATCAATAATTAACAAACCTAAATCTTTCGGTTTAATATCATCACTTAATAAACGATGAGTTCCAATTACAATATCAACTTCTCCATTTTGTAATTTAGTCGTGATTTCTTTTACCTTTTTGCTCGTTGTAAATCTATTCAAAAGTTCAATTGTAACTGGAAAATTCTTAAATCTTTCAAGTGCACTTTGATATTGTTGGTTAGAAAGAATAGTCGTTGGACAAAGATATAAAACTTGTTTTCCATCATAAACTGCCTTGAACATAGCTCGAAAAGCAACTTCGGTTTTGCCAAAACCAACATCACCACATAATAATCTATCCATTGGCTTTTCACTTTCCATATCCTTTTTTATTTCTTCAAAAGCTGTTAATTGATCAAGAGTTGGTTCATATATAAATTGATTGTAAAACTCTTCATGATATTTAGTATCTTTTGAAAAGGCAAAACCTTTTTTCATTTCCCGTTCAGCATATAACCTAATTAACTTATCAGCAATATCTCGAACTTTACCAATAATTCTTTGTTTATTCTTTCGCCATTCAGAGCTTCCTAGTCCATTTATCTTAGGAGTAACTCCCTCCCGACCAGAATATTTACTTATTAAATCAATTTTTTCAACTGGAATATAAAGTTTATCATCACCTTTATATAATATTTCTAAAAAATCTTTCTTTAAAGAATTAACAGTTAAAGTCTTAATACCATTATAAATACCTATACCATTGATACTATGAACTATATAATCTCCAATTGCTAATTTATTGATATTATTTATCTTAGTTGCATATTTAAACTTTGTCTTATATTTCTTTTTAACTGGACTAACATTAAATAAATCTTTATCAGTTAATACAACCATATCTTGATAAATAAAACCCTTTGGAAAATCAAACTCTACAATATTTACAATATGTTCTCTTAAATCATCTAATGATGTTCTAACATAAGGAACTTCTAAATACTTAATAAAGTTTTTTATTTGATAATCTTTTAAACAAACAACAATTTGTTTATTAGTTTTCAACATATCTCTTAAATAAGTATTAACAACATCAATATTTTCATGAAATTTAGGAGCCATTTTAATATTTAAGTCATAATAATTTGTAAATTCATGATTGGGAATTAAATTGTCAATACTTAAATAATGTAAAACTTTATCTTTCTTAATAATTGAAATTGGAAACATATAGTCTCCATGATAATCAAGATCATTTTTTTTATAAGTAGCTATTTCTTCTTGCATTTTGTTATAAATATTTTGAAGCATGGTATAATCTTTAACAATAATAATTGGATTATTAAGGTAATCTGCTATATTTTTAGTAGTCTTTAAATAGTTTTTCAAATATTTTTGCTTACGTTCTTTTTCATTTAATTGACTATAATCATCAAGTAAAAACTCTGTATAAGGATAAATTGTAACTTCTTTAATTTCTTCAATTGACTTTTGATTTTCTTCATCAAAAACTCGAATAGAATCTATTTCATCTCCAAAAAATTCAATCCTAATTGGATGATTAGAGGCAACAGGAAAAATATCAATTATAAAACCTCGAACTCCAATTTCTCCTGTCGTTGTAACAATTGTTTCTCTTTTATAACCAAGATTATAAAATTTTTCTACTAAGTCTTTAGGAGCAATTTCAGCTCCTACTTTAAGATTCAAAATATTCTTTTTATAAATTTCTTTACTTGGTAAATATCTTAAATATCCCATCATATGCGTTATAACAATTTTGTTACCATTAGCTACTAACTCATTTAACGTTTCAAGCCTAGTTACCATCAAATCAGGGCTGATACTAATAGCTTCACTAGTTAAGAAATCGTCCATTGGAAAAAACAAGGTATTATCATTTAAAGAAGTCATAATGTTAAGTAAATTACTAGCATCGGTTAAAGTTGGACAAACAACAATTATTCCCCGTTTTTCTTCTTTATAAAGTTTATTTAAATAAAGGCAAAAAGACTCATCAGTCATTCCTGATAAGCCAAGATTTTCTTGATATTTAATTTTAAAGATATCAAATAGATTGTTCATTTAAATCTCTCCTATTGTATTTAGACATTAAATCATTGAACGGTAATTTCAAATAATCATCTAGTAAATCAATAATTAATGAATTTAGTTTGTCTAATTTTTTTTCTTCTTCACCAGTAAATTTACCTAAAACATAATCTTTTGTATCAAAGTCTTTATTTTTAGATATTCCAATTTTTAATCTTTTAAAGTTTTCACTTCCAATATTTAAAATAATGTTCTTGATACCATTATGTCCCCCACCTGAGCCATTTTCTTTAAGTTTAATTTTACCTATTGGTATATCTAAATCATCATGGATTACTAGGATATTTGTAGTATCTATTTTATAATAGTCTTGAAACTTTTTTACTACTTCTCCAGACATATTCATATATGATAATGGTTTTAAAAAAATTATATCTTCATTATTATAATTTACTTTTAAATATAACCCATTAAACTTTTCTTTAAATTTTCCAAG
>CAYTGK010000035.1:0-3224 GCA_964437305.1 uncultured Muribaculaceae bacterium | reverse complement strand
TCATTTGTATTAACTTTTTTATAATAGTAGCAATTATGATAAATTTTTCTATAAAATTATAAGTTTTTAATTGACTTTATTGCTACATTTTTATATAATCTCTATAGATATACCTAATTTCGTTAGATGCTAGTCCTTTATAGACAATAATTCAACTTGCTACTTCAAACTAAAAATTCTATAAAGGAGGGGTAGTTATGACTAAAAGAGAAGTTTTTCTTCATGCTATAATTATCTTACTATTATTAATAGTTATTCTACTTATTCTTAAGTAGAAAAAGGCACACTAACGATTCTTGTCTATAGTTGTTAGTGTGCTACAAGAAATTTTTTCGGACTAGTACCTAACTCCGACTATTAGGTATATCCTTTTTTATTGTATGAATTTTCTTCATTCGTATTCATAATATCACATTTTTGTTATCTTGACAAGTAATTTTTAAAATAATTTTCTTCAATTGTCATTTTTAAATATTTCTTTTATTTCTTCTCTATAACTTAAATCTTTATTATAAATATAAAGACTATCTAAAACTTTCATACCACTATGACCATTCTTAACGGCTTTTATCATAAATAATTTTGATTCCTTATTTTGATAAGGAAAAATAAATTGTAATTCTTTAGGTTCTAATCTATATTTTCTTAATAAATCAAGAATTTCTACTAATCTTTCCGTTCTATGTACCATGTAAAATTTACCATTGTCCTTTAAAAGATATAGACTAATTTTAAACAATTCATCTAAAGTTAAACTGCTTTCATGTCTTGCTACTGCTTTTACGGCATTATTATTTTGTTTAGACTTACCTAAAACTTTGAAATATGGTGGATTAACTGTAATTATATCAAAAGTATCCCCTTTAAAAATTTCTTTTAAATCTTTAATATCACGATTTATAAAAGTAATTTGATCTTCTTTATGATTTAATTTTATACTTTCTATTCCTAAATCAAAGACTTCTTTTTGTAACTCGACTCCATAAATTTTAGCATTTGTTTTTAAAGATAAAAGTAAAGGAATAGGTGCATTTCCTGAACATAAATCAAGTATCATTTTGTCTCTTAAATTAACTTTTACAAAATTTGGTAACAAAACTGATTCTAAAGAAAATTTAAAATATTCATCATCTTGACAAATTTTTAAACCTTCCCCAACTATATTATTAATGACTTTCACTAGCAATACAAACTTGTTCTACTGAATGATTTTCATGTTCAAGTTTTACCTTTCTTTTCAAAACATCCACCTCAATAACCTTGCATATTTCATCATTATATAAATAATCATCTCCAACATTTGGTAACCCTTCTCGAAATTCCGTATATACATCATCTTCATAAGATAAGCAACAAAGTAATCTCCCACATACTCCATTTATCTTCGTAGGATTTAAAGCTAACATTTGATTTTTAGCCATATTGATAGTAACACTATTTAAGTCAGTTAAGAAAGAATTACAACACAAAAATCTTCCACAAGGTCCAAGCCCACCTATTTCTCTAGCTTTATCTCTAATTCCTATTTGTCTTAGTTCAATTCTTGTTTTATAAATTTGAGCTAATTTTCTTGCAAGTTCCCGAAAATCAATTCTATCATCAGCTGTAAAATTAAACAATAATTGTTTTCTATCAAAAGTATAATTAGCATCTAAAATATTCATTTTTAAACCTAAATCTTCAACTACTTCCCTAGCTTTAAAAAAAGCATTATTACTATCTTTTAAATTTTTTTCATAAATAGATTTATCATGTTTATTGGCAACTCTAACAATTTCTTTTAAAGGTGTAACTAATTTAGCTGTATCAATTTCATATGAAGCCTTAATAACAAAACCATATTGTAATCCTCTTTCAGTTTCAACAATAACTTCATCTCCTACTCCTAAAGGAATATCATTCTTATCAAAATAATACATTCGCCCTTTTTTTGAAAATCTAACCCCAGCTACTTCAACCATTTACATCACCTCTACTTTAGATATTTCAATTACAAACCTATCCATAAATAAGTTAAGATTTAAGTTTGATGTATTTATAAGTATATTCTTAAACTCTACAACTTTCTCTAAATAATAAATTAAGTCTGTAAAAGAAATATCCCCTAAATTTGCTTTTATTATATCATAAAAATCAAAATCGTGAGCATTTTTTATTACATATTTTTCATTAATTAAACTAGCTAAAATATTTTCCATAATATTGAAAGCTTCGATTATCATATTACGAGTTCCGTATTTATCCAAAAAAAAACTTTTAATATAAGGAAGCATATTTTCTTTTTCTTTTACTAATTTCTTTATAAATTCTGTTAAATTTCTAATATCTTCTTCTAAATATCTTGTTTGATTTTCTTTATTTAAAGTTATTAAATTACATCTAGATAAAATAGTTGGTAATATTTGAGATCTATTTTCCGTTACTAAAATAGCATAAATACCACTTTCAGGTTCTTCAATAAATTTTAAAAGACGACTACTGGCACTATCATTCATCTTTTCTGCTTCTTTAATAATATATACTTGATTATTATTGTTAAATGATTTTAAACTTAAAGCTCGTTGTAAAGCTTGAATTTGCTCTTTCTTAATACTAATACCATCGTCTGGTTCGATAATTTTTAAATCAGCATAAGTATTAGTATCAATTAAATGACAAATGTTACAATCTTTACAAGCACTGCTATTTGTATAATGTTTATTACAAATAATCATTTTAGCAAAAGCCAATATTAAAGGAAAAGAAGATTTAATATCTCTTACTTCAAAAATATATGCATGATAATATTTCTTTAAATTCTTGGCATAATTATAAAATTCATTATCTTGATAATCATCTAACATCTTTTCACCTACAATCCAACTATTTTGAGTACAACAAGTGCTAAAAGACCAGGAATGTCTAAAAAACCTACTGTTATAATTGTAAAAATATTTATAGGAACTGTTATATTGAAGGTAGCTGCAATTAAATTATATGTATAAAGTAAAAAACCACCTAAAACAAATTTTTTTAAATATTTGAAAAATATTTTCATGTCATCACCTATAAAAATTTATGATTTTTTATTTTTTATATGCTAAGTTTCATTTCTTTCAGTACATTCATATATAACCTTAAACAAATATTTATTTTTTAGGTTATCTTCCAATATTCTTTCGATTATCAAAAGCTTTTTCTAAAGTCATAGGATCTATATATTCCATATCTGCTCCCATTGGAAT
>CAYTGK010000034.1:0-9273 GCA_964437305.1 uncultured Muribaculaceae bacterium | reverse complement strand
TTTATTTAATTGTATCGTTTTTTTCTAAAAATATCAATAACCTATTCTAAATTTCTTATTATATTAAATTTTTTCGAATAAAAGTTTTAATATCCTTATCTAAATAAACTCCAATTTTAGAATTTAAAACTATTTTAATAAATCCTAAACCATAAATTACAAAATCTTCATGAAACTTAGTTTCATATTCTTGATAATTAAATTCTTTTAGATTATCATGTTTAGAATTAATTTTTTTAACTGGTATTCCATTTGGAATATATAAAGTAAAACTATTTCGATCACCACTTAAATAATCTATTCTTAAGAAATCACCTATTAATAAACTTTGATTAATGCTTATTTGATAAGTTTTCGGTTTGATTTCTCGTCTTGTATTTAAAATTTTATAATACTTTGTATCTAAGTGATAAATAATATTCCCATCATCAACAATACCTGGGGTATCTATTAAATTTAAACTACCATTTATCTTAATACTAATCTTATTTAAAGTAGTCTCGGGAACATTGGAAGTGGTTAAACTAGGTACACATTCAGAATAATTACCCACTATTTTATTAATTAAACTACTCTTTCCTGCATTAGTTTCTCCAACTAAATAAACATCATTAGAGTTTTTAAACTTTAAAACTTTTTTATAAAGTAAATCCATATTATAATTACTTAGACTACTAACAACTATATAATCTTTAAAACTATACTTTTCAATTAAATAATTAATAATTTTTTCATCTTTAACACTTTTTGGTAAAACATCTCGTTTATTTAAAACTAAAATAATATCATTATCTAAATAAGATTTAATATCATCTAAATTTTCTCTGATATTTAAAATATCCACAATATATAAAACCAAGTCATTCGTTTTTGAAACACTTTTTAATATATTAATATAGTCTTCTCTACTTCCAACTATATTGTTAATTTCCCCATAATTCTTAACTTTAAAACAACGCATACAATAATCATTTTCTAAATTAGGAGTATAACCAATATTTAAGATATTATCATTTTGTAACACTACTCCACAGCCAACACACTTTTTATTTTTCTTCATAATAATTACCTCTTATTATTTTATTTTTCTTATTTATTATACTTTCTAATTTCCGATTTAAAGCTGTAATTTTTAAATCTTCCTTAATTGGGTCAACAAGAATAGTCATTAAACCTTTTCGATTACCAACTAAAATATCTGTCATTATTTGATCCCCTATTATTGCCATTTCTTGATAAGAAACCTTATATTTCTTTTTTATTTTTCTAATACTTCTTAAAGTTGGTTTTAAACTAAATGCAACATAATCACACTTTACATCCTCTAAAAACTTTGAAACCCGTTTTTTAAAACTATTACTTGCAACAACAATTTGAAAATCTTTTTGTAAATTGGTTAAAAAATTCTTAACTTTCTTCGAACAAACCACTTCTTTCGTACTTCCAAGGGTATTATCTAAGTCAAAAACTAATACTTTATAACCTAATTTTTTTAATTTAATATAATCAATCATATAAATATCTTTTTGATACATTCTTGGTATAAATATCTTCATATAAACCTCTAAATATTTTCATTATCTTGTAAATATTTCTTTAATTCAATGGCAACTTCTTTAGGTAAAATAGAACTTAATTCAGGAATAGTTGCTTCCTTAATTTTCTTTAAAGAGGAAAATCTTTTTAATAATTCCCGTCTTCTCTTTTCACCAATTCCTGGTATCATTTCTAAAACACTAGCAAGACTGCCTTTATTTTTAATTTGTCGATGGTAAGCAATTGCAAAGTTATGAACTTCTTCTTGAATTTTGGATAAGAATAAAAATAAATGTCCATGTGAATCAAGTTCAATTTCTGATAAATCACTTGTAATAATGGTACTAGTTCGGTGTTTATCATTTTTCTTTAAACCAATTAAATTAATATCAAGATTTAATTCCTTTAATATTTCTTTAGCAACCTTAACTTGGTTTTCACCACCATCAACAATAATTAAATCAGGTTTCTTAACTTCTTCCATTAAAACCTTATAGTAACGTCGATATAAAACTTCTCGCATAGCTTTTAAATCATCCTTAACACTTGCATCTATTTTATACTTTCGATAATCGTTTTTAATGGGTAAAAAATCTTCAAATACAACCATACCTCCAACATAATAAGTTCCAAATAAATGCGAATTATCAAAAGCTTCAATTCGATTAACTTTCCCACCAACAATATTTTCAAGTTCTAAAATAGCTTCCTGTCTAACTTTTTCATCTTGATTTAAAATTTTAATTTCTTCTGATAAAGCAATTTCTGCATTTTCCTTAGCTAAATCCATAAGTTTTTTCATATCCCCTTTTTGAGGAATACGAACCTTTATGTTTAAATAACTACTTAATATTTCAGGATCTATTTCTTCTGGTACTAAAATTTCTTTTGGTAAGACTTCTCTTTCATAAAATCTAATAATATATTCTAAAAAAGCTTCTGCAACATCCCCAGTATAATTTAATATTTTTTTACTTCTTCCAAATAAAGTTCCAGACCTAATAAAGAAAACTTGAATTGATAAGTAATTTTCTTCTTCATAATAATTAAATAAATCTAAATTAATATCTTTATTTAAAACAATGGTTTGATTTTTTAAAGTAATTTTAATATCTTCAATCATTTTTTTATATTCTAAAGCTTTTTCAAAATTCATTTTATTACTTGCATCTTGCATTTTTTCTTCCAGTTTTTTTAGAATAAAAGAAGCATCTCCATTTAAGAAAGCTGTAATTTCACGTTTCATTGTCTCAAGTTTTTCTTCATCTACTTCATTTTTACAATAACCTAAACATTCTCCAATATGATAATAAAGACAATAGTCCTTTTTTATTTTTTCACATTTTCGCAAAGGATAAATTCGATTTAACATCTCAACAGTTCGTCTAGCACTTCCAACATTTGGAAATGGTCCATATAAATTATTTTTATTTTTCTTAACTTTCACATTTCTTACTACTCTAAGTAAAGGATATTTATCTTTTGTAAATTCAATATAAGGATAACTTTTATCATCTTTAAGTAAGATATTATATTTAGGATTGTATTTTTTAATTAAAGTAATTTCTAAGATTAAACTTTCTAATTCACTTTTAGTAACTATATACTCAAAAGTGGCAATTTCTGAAACTAACTTTTTAGTTTTACCAGTTACTCTTCCAGTAAAATAACTTTTAAGTCTTTTTTTTAAGTTTTTAGCTTTTCCAACATAAATGATATTACCATCTTTATCTTTCATTTGATAACTACCTGGTAAATCAGGAACTAAAGCTAATTTTTCTTTAAACATAAAAGCCTCCTTTCATCATATATCTATTATATAAAATAATTATAGGAAATGCAAAAGAAATAATTAGTAGAAAATATAACTGTAAAATTTTTATTAAAATAAATAGCATTTTTTAATTGGTATTCATAAAAAGCAACCCTCATTAGTTGCTTTTGATAATATTATAAATTTTTAAGGCAGCTTCCATTGCTTTACCATCTTCATTAACAACAATATATGGATAAATTTCTTTATTGGCAAGTTCCGTCTTAGCTGTTTCAAGTCGTTTTCTTATATTTTCTTCAGTTTCTGTTCCTCTATCTCTAAGTCTTTGTTCTAATACTTCTAAACTAGGAGGAGCAACAAATATTCCAATTGCTTCAGGATAGTTATTTATAACTTGTTTATAACCATTAATATCAATTTCTAAAATAACGTCATAGCCATTATTTAAATAATTTAAAACATGACTTTTTAAAGTTCCATAATATTTACCAGTTCCATACATATTATATTCTAAAAAATCACCTTTTTTAATCTTCTCTAAAAAGCTACTTTCACTTATAAAATAATAACTTTCCCCATCAATTTCCCCTTCTCTTGGTAAACGTGAAGTAGCACTTACTGATAAATGCACTTTGGAATTATTTTTCTTATATATTTCTAAAAGAGCTTCTACTATTGTTCCTTTTCCTGCTCCACTTGGTCCTGATATTACTATTAATTTTCCCATCTTAGTCTCCTATTCTTAATTTAACAATTGTAATTCCTGGATTTAAAAAATCTCTTTTAAAAGAAATAACCCTTTTATCATGTTTTAAATGTTCATGAATGGCACTTCTTAAAATATCTTCTCCTATTCCATGAATTATACAAATCATCTCATTTTTAAGTGTTATATTATCATTTATAAATTCATCTGTCAAGATAATAGCCGAATCTTTATATTCCCCATGTAAATCTAAAGATGGCATACTATTTATCATATTCTAACACTTCCTCTAATCTTGGAATTGAATTTCTTCCCCCTACTCTCGTTACCGATATCGCGGAAGTAATATTAGCAAGTCGCATAGCTCTTTCAAGTTCATAACCATGGCTGATAAAATAAAGTAAAGCTCCATGATAAATATCTCCAGCTCCTGTTGAATCAATAGCTTTTACTTTTATACTAGGAACTAATTTATATTCACCATTAATCTTCGTGAATGAACCATATTTTTCTAAAGTAATAATCACTTTTCCTGAAAATTCACTTTCTAACTTATCATAAATAGCTTTGATAGTTTCAAGATTTTGATAATCAAGAGGCATACCAGTATAATCTCTTGCAAAATCATTAGAACAAACTAAATAATCAACAACTCTTGCTAATTTAACCGTTTTCTCATCACTTTTTCCAGCATCAATCATGGAAATTGTCTTACCTTTTTTATCCATAATTGTTTGATAAGCTAGTTCATCTTCATCACCATCTACCAAGATATAATCAAATTCTTCAGGTATTTCTTTAATTTTTTGAAATGAAAAATTAATATCTTTGGCAGTAATAATCGTTCTTGACCCATTACTATTATTAGCAATTATATAACTAGCAGTAGTACTTTTATCCAAGTTTGTCTCTAAATAGGTTGTATCAACATGAACTCTTTTAAATTCTTCTTTAATTTTATTACCATATAAATCATTACCAACAATACCTGCAAAACTTGTTGGAACATTCCAATAGGCAAGTAAATAAGCGGCTGTTGCTGCAGGTCCTCCACCACATTCAACTTTCTTATCTTTTAACCTTACTTTCTTATTCTCAATAGGAAAGCTATCCATAGGTAAAGTAATATCATAAGCAGCGTGTCCTAAACAAAGTACTTTCATTTTAATTCTCCCTTTCTAACAAAATTGTGATTGGTCCATCATTAACCAAACTAACTTCCATATCTGCTCCAAAGATACCAGTTTCAACTGGAACAAACTTACTTAATTTTTCATTAAATAAATCATATAACTTCGTAGCTTTTTCACCATTTAAAGCTTTTATATAACTAGGTCGATTACCTTTTTTCGTATCACCATATAAAGTAAACTGTGAAATTGATAAGATACTTCCTTTAATATCTAAGATACTTTTATTCATAACCTTGTTTTCATCATCCATAATTCTTAAATTAGCAATTTTATTAACTATATAATCAATAACTTTTTCATCATCACCTTCTGTAAATGAGACTAATAACATAAAACCATAACCAGATTTTCCTACTATCTTTCCATTAACTTTAACACTTGATTCTTTAACTCTTTGAACAACAACTCTCATTTTATCACTCTTTCTATATCAACAATATAATCTAATTTTAATAAATTTTTATAAATATTTTCAAATTCCAACTTAGAACTTACTCTAAATGATAAGGTATAATTATATTTTAAATCTATAACATTAGTTGTAACATTATTAATAACTATACCATTACTTGATAGTTTATTAATAATATCTGTTAAATTACTAGTAGTAGAATTTGTATATATTCGAATTTTTGTTAGATATTTATTCTTAGGTGTTTTTTGCCAACTAACATCAAGTAGTCTATCCATATCTCTTACATTAGAGCATTCTTTTCTATGAATTGTAATTCCATTATTCTTTGTAATAAAACCTGTAATTGAATCTCCTGGAATCGGATTACAACAAGAAGCAATATTAACTTTAATATTTTCAATTCCTGAAACTTTAATATCCGTATTATTTCGAATTTTTTCTTTTTTTTCAATAACTTGAGATATTTCATGAGGATAAATAACATCAACAATTGTTTTTGATGATATTTTATTATTACCAAGATTTAAAAATAATTCATTTAAATCTTTGCACTTTACTTCTTTTAAAATCTTTTTGGTATTTTCATCATTTAATAACTCTTTTTTAGATATATGTTTTTTTCTTAAATATTTATCAAGAACTTCTTCTCCATATTTAATAATTTCATCTTTTCTTTCTTTTTGAAAATAAGCTTTAATTTTATTCTTAGTTTGATTAAGTTTGGCAATTTTTAGCCAAGATAGCTTTGGTCCATTTGAAGATTTACTAGTATTAATTTTAACAACATCGTTATCTTCTAAAATATAGTTTAATGGAACTATTTTATTATTAACAACTGCTCCTACCATTTCTTCTCCAACTTTGGTATGAACTTTATATGCAAAATCAATAGGAGTTGCTCCACTTGGAAGTTCAAATACATCACCTTTAGGAGTAAAGACATAGATATTACCATGCATTTTCGAATCTTGCATTTCTTCATAGATATTATTAGTATCAACTTTATTTTGATAATTATCAATAACAGTTTTAAAAAATTCTAATTTTTGATCTGTCGAGGATAGTTTATCAGCATTTCTATTTTCTTTATATGACCAATGAGCAGCTAAGCCATTTTCAGCTACTTCATTCATTGCAAATGTTCTAATCTGAATTTCAAATAAAGTATTATCAATTCCAAAAACCGTTGTATGTAAAGATTGGTAACCATTACTTTTAGGCATAGCAATAAAATCTTTGAAACGTTTAGGAATTGGTTTAAATTTAGAATGTATAAGACCTAAAACTAAATAACAAGTAGCCTCATCATTAACCATAATTCTCAAAGCAAATAAATCATAAATATCATTAAACTTCCTTCCCTTATCAAGTTTATTATAAATACTATAAATACTTTTACTTCTTCCTTTAATTTCATAATTAATTGAATGACTATCAAGAAGTTCTTTAACTTCAATCGTCATCTTATTAATTAAATCATCACGTTCTTTCTTCTTACTATTAAGTTTTTCAACAATATCATGATACACATCAGGTTTTAAAACTTTTAAAGATAAGTCTTCTAACTCACTTTTTAATTTATATATTCCTAAATGATGGGCAATAGGAGCAACAATTTCTAAAGATTCTTTAGCAATTTTTTTAGCTTCTTCTCGGCTTTTCTTTTGGATATTTCGCATCAAAGTAACACGACTAGCTAAATTAATCATGATAACTCGAACATCCTCAGTCATTCCTACAATTATCTTTTTATAGTATTCAATTAGATATTCATTCTCGGTTGAATAAATTATTTTATCAAGTTTATAAGCTCCTGTTACAATTCTAACAACTGAAGATGAAAACTCATTTAATAAATCTTTTTCACTTACTTTATCGTTAGTTAAAAGCTTGTAAAGAAGACTAGCTGTAATTGTTTCTATATCTGCATAAACGGTTGTTAAAATAAAAGCTGTTTCCATAATTTCATCAATATCTTTGATATAATCAACTAAGTAATTATAAGCCTTAATAACTAAACTAGTATCTATATTTTCAAGATATTTATTAATATTTAAAACTAAATTTTCAATTGTATAATTTTCTTTTTCTTCCATATTGACTCCTATTTGTAAGTTTATTTAATTATACCACACCATTCTTATTCAAACAATATTAACATAAAAAACCAAAATAAATTTTAAATAACAAACTCAAGATTATTTATCAATTTTGCAAAATATTCTTATTATATTTAATTTTTTGGTTTTTAGGTAACACTTATTGTTGTCTTCAAATACTATTCTTCTTTTATTACTTATTTATCATATCAAAAAATAGTATATTTTTCATATACTATTTGTTAATTTGTTAATTTATCTTAAATTTTTTATTTTCTTGACATTTTTAAACTTAATTTATTTAATTTTTTTTATTTTTTGATTTTTATATTCATCATATAATCTTTGACATTCTTCTTTATCATTGATTACTTTCCTATCCTTAATATCAAATATAGCCTCTATTTGTCCACTTGATGAAAGTCTATAAATATAATCACTATTCCATGTATAAAAACCTGCATAATCTCCACACCCACTTACATAACCAAAATCATATTTATCTTTTAAATCATATATAATTGTAGCATATGATTTTAATGGTTCTTCTAATGGAGACAATTTTACACCCATTAATATATTATTATTTATTTCTATTATATAATTATAATATTTATCTTTTATTAAGTCTGGATAAAGAATTGAAAAAACATCATCATTAATGCCTCTTTTTTCAAGAAAAGTTTCTAAAAAATCTTTCTTAAATGGTAATAAGTTATTTACATAAGCTCGAAATCTTGAAAATAAATCTTTAGCATTACTATCCTTTAGTAAAACTTCTCTTACCGTTCCTTTAACTGAACTTATATCATCATTTTTAGTATTTTGAATGACTACGATTTTTTCTTCTGTATCAGGTGTAATTGTTAATTTATATTTTTTTGTTTTATTATGATTATTACTTGTAACTACTTGATATTCATAATAATTACCAAAAAACTTTTTGATAGAACTTTCATTATCTAATTGTATTTTTAATGTTTCTAATGCCTTACCTTTTTTAGAAATAGTAGGATATTCTAATAATAGTTCCTGATTATTAATAGCAAACTTTATTAAATTAGTATTCCTACCATAGATAATAAGACTTGGTTCTATTCCCATATCCATTTCCATGAATATTCTATTATCTTTATCTAAATCAACATAAAAGTTATAATGAAAATCTCTTTCATTAATATTTCTCTTTCGATAAAAGCCAAAATTAGCAGTCTTTATTTTTGTTATAAAATAAATTTCTTGATGATTATTAACCATCTCTTCATGTTTTATAATTGTTCCAACTAATTCACCCATTGGACTTTGCAATTCATAATAGTTTCCATTATCAATTAATTCTAAGCCTAATAATTTGGCAATTTTTTCTTCATATTCCATATATTATCCCTTTCTTTAACGTTACTATAACATAAAAATTCTATAAAATAAATATATTTAACAAAAATAGACAATTAAAGTTATTCTAGGTATTAATAACACACCTTTTCCTTTATTTTTCATAATTTATATTAGATAAGAATAAAGGAGTGATTTTATGAATAATTGTCTAG
>CAYTGK010000033.1:0-9658 GCA_964437305.1 uncultured Muribaculaceae bacterium | reverse complement strand
AAAAGTGTAAAAAATGTTGTTATTAAAGAAAGCCCTAATTTTATTAAAGAAAGACTTATTGCTAGTGGGATAAGACCCATCAATAATGTTGTTGATATTTCTAACTTTGTTATGTTAGAAACTGGGCAACCTTTACATTTTTATGATGCTGATACTCTAAATCATGAATTAATAGTTAGAAATGCAACCGATAATGAAAAGTTAACGACTTTAGATAAAAATGAACGAACTTTAAATCATGAAGATATCGTGATTGCAAGCCATGGTAAAGCTATTGGACTAGCTGGAGTTATGGGAGGACTTGAAACTGAAATAACTGAGAACACTAAAAATATTATGATTGAAAGTGCCATATTTAATAATGTTAAAATTCGAGGAACAGCTAAAAAGATTTTAAGAAGTGAAGCTAGTAATCGCTTTGAAAAAGGACTTGACCCTAAAAGAACATATCTTGCTATTGATAGATGTTGTAATTTACTTGAAAAATATGCATTAGCAACCATTCAAACAGGCTTAGTTGTCTATGATAATACAAATAAAGAAGATAAAGAAATCGAAGTTACTTTTGATAAAATCAATAAAGTTTTAGGTTTAGTAGTACCTCAAGAAGAAGTTATTAAAATCTTTGAAGATTTAAAATTTCAAGTTACAGTTAAAGGTGATACTTTAAAAGTCTTAGTTCCATCCCGAAGAATTGATATTTCAATTAAAGAAGATTTGATTGAAGAAGTAGGTAGATTTTATGGACTTGAAAACATTGTTGGAAAATTACCAACTGTACCACTTAAACCTGGTAAATTTAATAAAACTTACCGAGAAATTAAACATAAAATGGCAAATTTAGGTTTAAATGAATGTTTAAGTTATTCATTAATTAGAGAATCTGAGTTTCCTTATTTTCAGGTCGATGTAAAAGAGCCAATTAAAGTATTAGATCCAATGACTGATGAACACGTTGTTATGCGTTATAGTCTATTAGCCTCATTAATAAATATTTATACTTATAATAAAGCAAGAGGTATCAATGATATTCATATATTTGAAATGGGTAATGGTTTTTATAAAGAAAATTCGGAATATAAAGAAGAAATGCATCTTGCAGCACTTCTAGCTGGAGAATATAAAATAGGTTTTGAAACGATTAAATTCAATTTCTATGATATTAAAGGAATACTAGAAGATTTCTTAGATTATCTTGGATATAAAGACCGTTATAGTTTAGTAGTTGAAAATTTACCTCCTGAATTACATCCTTATCAAAGTGCAAGTATAGTTTTAAACGGTAAGACTGTTGGTATAATTGGTAAAGTTAATCCAAGTTTTAATAAAGATGATATTTATGTTTTTGAATTATCAATTGATAAATTACTTGAAAATCGAGTTAATGGTATCCAAGTTTCAGAAATTAGTAAATATCCAAATATTTCAAAAGATGTTGCTTTCATTTTAGATAAAGATATTGTAGCAAGTGAAGTAACTCATGAAATTAAACGTTTAGGAGGTAAACTTTTAAAAGATATTCAAATCTTTGATTGCTATCAAGGAGAAAAAATTGAAGATGACAAAAAGTCTTTAGCTTTCAAACTAACTTTTAATGATATGAATAGAACTTTAACGGATGATGAAGTTATGGAAATATTCAATAAGATAATTATTGGTATTGAAAATAAATTCAAATGTGTTGTAAGAGATAAATAGGTGATTTATGAAATTAATGAATTTAAAAGGAACGTTTGACTTTTTACCAGAAGAACAAGTAATTAGAAATAAGATAATTAATACCTTAAGAACTAGTTTTGAAAAATATGGCTATTTACCTCTTGAAACACCTATTTTAAATTATTACGACTTGCTTGCTTATAAATATGATGATGATGCTGAGATATTAAGTGAAATTTATAAGTTAAAAGATCAAGGAGATAGAAACTTAGGATTAAGATATGATTTAACAGTCCCTTTTTGTAAAGTGATTGGTCTTAATAAAGAATTAAAGTTGCCTTTTAGAAGATATGAAATTGGAAAGGTATTTCGAAATGGACCAGTTAAGTTAGGAAGAACTCGAGAGTTTTATCAATCTGATATTGATGTTGTTGGAATTGATAATCGGATGATTGAAGCAGAGCAAATTTTAATGGCTATTGAAACTTATAAAGAACTGGGAATAGAAGTTTATGTTAAATATAATAACAGGAAACTAATGTCAGGTCTTATTAAAGAAGCGGGAATTGATAATAAAAAGGTTAATTCAGTAATTGGAGTTATTGATAAATTTGAAAAAATAAGTAGAGAAGAGTTAATCGAATTATTAGAAAAACTTGACATAAATTCTGATACTATTAATAAGTTATTAGCAAATTTTGAAAGTACTTTTTTTGAATATGAAGAAAAATATCGAAATACGACAAATCAAGATATTCTTGATGGCTTAATAGAATTAAAAGAATTAAATAGTTATTTAGATGATCTTGGAATAAGTAAAGATTGTAGGTTTACTCCAACTCTTGCTCGTGGTCTTACTATTTATACTGGAGTTGTTTTTGAATTTTATGATAAACAAGAAAGATTAACTTGTGCCCTTGGAGCTGGTGGAAGGTATAATAAAATAATTACAGACTTTATGAATAATGGTAACTTATATCCAGCTGTAGGTTTATCTTTTGGAATTGAACCTATTTATACAATTTTAAAAGAAGATATGAAACAGGAAAGTTTGATTGACTTATATTTAGTACCACTTGATACTGATATTGAATGCTTAAAATTAGCAACTACTTTAAGAAAAGAAGGAGTTAAAGTATTAATTGAAATGAATAAGAAAAAAGTTGCTAAATGTTTTGAATATGCAGAACATGAACATATTAATTATATAAGTATCATTGGAAGTAATGAGATAGAAAGTGGCGAGCTTCATCTTAAAAATATGGAAACTAAAGAAGAAACAATTTTAAAAATAAGTGAATTACTTAATTTTTTCAAAAAATAAATAAATTTTTATTGACAATTAGTATAATTGTATAATATAATTCTATATGTCATTTGACATATGGAACCGTTGGGGCATTAGCTCAGCTGGGAGAGCGTCACGTTTGCACCGTGAAGGTCAGGAGTTCGATCCTCCTATGCTCCACCATAATGTATTTTACCCTTTTTATAAGGGTTTTTATTTTTTTAACAACCAAATATTCTTTTATAAAATCTTGACTATGTTAATAGCATAAAGTCTTTTTTAATTTTAGTAAAAATTTATATATAATTAAATAGTTGTATTATTTGTTTAAAACTAAATTCGTGTATTTAATAATTTTTTAATCTAATAATAATGAATTGATTTGTTTTAAATTTAAAGAACCTTATTATTTTTATGATGACTTGGTAAAGTTCTAGAAAACGTGAAAAATGTTTATTAGGTTGCTTATATTAGGTTGCTTATTTTTTTTATATGCTATATAATATCAATAGTGGAAAATAATTTTCTTTTCACTAAACTAATATAAATACTAAGAAAAATAAGAAAGGATAGAAGATGGATAAAGAAATTGAAAAAGCTTTAAAGCTAGAAGAAAAAAGACAAAGTCAAAATATTGAACTAATTGCTTCTGAAAATTATACTTCCAAAGCAATTAGAAAATTACAAGGAAGTATATTGACTAATAAATATGCTGAAGGTTATAGTGGCAATCGTTATTATGGAGGATGTGAATACATTGATATGATTGAAAACTTAGCAATCAAATATGCTTGTGAATTATTTGATGTAAAGTTTGCTAATGTACAACCTCATTCTGGAAGTAGTGCCAATATGGCTGTTTATAGAGCCCTTTTAAATCATGGAGACAAAGTTATGGGAATGGGGTTATCTGATGGAGGACATTTAACACATGGTTATTCTTTAAATTTTAGTGGTATTGATTATGAGATAGTTTCTTATAAGTTAAATCCAGAAACCGAGATGTTAGATTATTCAGAAATTGAAGAATTGGCAATTAAAGAAAAACCTAAGATGATTATTGCTGGAGCAAGTGCTTATCCAAGAAAAATTGATTTTAAAAGATTTCGAGAAATTGCTGATAAAGTTGGAGCTTATTTGATGGTTGATATGGCACATATTGCTGGGCTTGTAGCAACTGGTCTTCATGAAAATCCTTGTTATTATGCTGATGTTGTAACTTCAACTACTCATAAAACGTTAAGAGGACCAAGAGGAGGACTAATTTTAACTAATAATCCAGACATTGCTAAAAAAATTAATAAAGTAATTTTCCCAGGTATCCAAGGAGGACCTTTAATGCACGTCATTGCTGGAAAAGCTCAATGTTTCTATGAAGCCTTAAAACCTGAATTTAAAACCTATCAGGAACAAGTCTTAAAAAATATTAAGGCAATGGCTGATGTATTTATAGATAAAAAAGTAAAAATTATTTCGAATGGAACTGATAATCATTTAATTTTAATTGATGTTTATAATACCTTTGGTTTATCTGGAAAAGAAGCAGAAGTGATTTTAGATAAAATTCATATAACGGTTAATAAAAACACAATTCCAAATGAGACTTTAAAAGCAACTGAAGCAAGTGGAATAAGAATTGGTTCCCCAGCTATGACAACAAGAGGTTTTAAAGAAGAAGAATTTAAGATAGTGGCTGAGATTATCTATAATGTTTTAAGTAATTATCGTGATGAAAGCGTTTTACAAAAAGAAGAAAAACGTGTTTTAGAGTTAACAAAAAAATATCCCTTAATATAAAATAAATAAAAGGAGTTAGAGATGATTTCTGAAGAATTTTTACATAGATTTGTATATAGTTTATTAATTTGTTTTATTTTAAGCTTTTTTATTGGAATTGAACGACAATATCGAAAAAGAATAATTGGACTTCGGACTACTATATTAGTATCACTTGGAGCTTATCTTTTTGTTAGTTTCTCATTTTCAGTCGGTGCTTCTGATATTTCTAGAATTGCTTCTCAAGTAGTTGCTGGAATTGGCTTTTTAGGAGCAGGAGTTATTATAAAAGATGGTCGGAAAATTCGAGGCTTAACAACGGCAGCAACTCTTTGGTGTGATGCTGCAATTGGAGTTTTATGTGCTGGAGGAGCAATTAAAGAAGCAATTTTTGGAACAGTTTTAATTCTCTTTGCTAATATCATTCTAAGATATGTTAATCGTCTTATTAATAATATAAGTAACAATAAACATCAATTATATAACTATGAATTAGTACTAAAAAGTTTAGATAAAGATATAAATGTTATAAAAAAAGAATTAACGACTTTCTTTGATAATGAAAAGGTAACAATAAAAAATATTTCTTTAAAAAAAGCTAATAAAGAGACAAAACTTAATTATGATATTCTTATAGTTAAAGAAGATATTTTAAAGTTAGAAAGATTATTAGATACTTATTATGAAAAAAATAAGATTAAAGATTTAGAATTGAAACAAATAGGAGAAATAAAAATGGAAGAATCAGAAGATGAATAACAAAGTATTAATGTAATTAGGTTAGTTGACGTCAAATAGAAAAACTTATTTTTAATAACTTGATAATTTTTAAATCTTATTGTAATATAGATTATATAAATAGAGAGGTGTATTTAGATGATAAATTTTTATGTTAACTGTATATCAACTTTGGGAGCGTTATACTTAATGTGAGATTAAAGCATAGTATGTAGTAGTAGGAAGAAGGAGTAATATGGAAAAAAATAAAAAAATTATTATAGGAGTTGTAATAGGAATAGTAGTTATTGTAGCTCTTATACTATTATTAAATAGTTGTACAAAGAAGGAGAAGGAATATACAGTAACATTTATAAATTCAGTAGATGATACAACAATAAGTACAGTTACTGTAAAAGAAAATGAAAAAGTAGACAAGCCAAGTGATCCTAAAGAAGAAGGATATATATTTGATAATTGGTATTATAATGATAAAATATATGACTTTGAGACAAAAGTAACAGAAGATATGATAATAGAAGCAAGATTTAATAAAGAAGTAAATGAAATAGAAGAAAGTATAGAGTTAAGTGGAATAACATTAGAAATAGAGATAGATGAAACAAAGGGAATAGACATAACAAAATTACCAGAAGGAATATTAAGAAGCGATTTAGTATGGGAAACAAGCGATGAAGATATAGTAACAGTAGATGAAAAAGGAAATATAAAAGGATTAAAAGAAGGAAAAGTAACAATAACGGTAAAGACAAAAGATGAAAAATATAGAGCTAAATGTGAAGTAACAGTAAAGAAGAAAACAACTTCACAAGGTAATAGTAGTAATTCAGGAGGGAATACAAGTAGTGGGAATAAAAAGCCAAGTTCAAAGGCAAAAGAAGTAGTACCAACAAAAGTTAGTATAAGTGGTTCAAGTGAAGTATATGTAGGTAATTCAATTACTTTACAAGCAAGTATCTCACCAAATAATGTGACAAATAAGAAAGTAACATGGAGTAGTAGTAATGATAATGTAGCAAGAGTAGATCAAAGTGGGAAGGTAACAGGAGTAAGTGAAGGGCAAGTAACGATAACAGTAACAACATCTAATGGCAAAACGGCAACACATAAAGTAGAAGTAAAATCAATATATAAAATAACGCTTACAGCAAATAAATCTGAAACAGGAAGTATAAGAGATTATACAATAACATCAGTTTTAAAAGATGGGAAAGAGTTTAAAGATTTTATAACATTTACATACAATAATCAAGTAAGAAAGCCAGAACATATAGGAAGAGTAATATCAGCAGACTATGTAAATTCAAGCATAAAAACAGCAAGTATAGTTTTAAAAAACGGGAAAACAGTAACAGCGACAGTAGAGATAAAATAGAGAGGAGGAAATAAGTTGAAAAAGAAAATAAAACTATTAATGGTAAGCATAATTGCAATTTTTGTAAATATGATATCAATACAAGCAAAGCAAATGCCTTACGAACAACTTCAAAAAGAAATAGAGAAAATAAATCCTGAAGCAGTAGAAGCAAGGATAATAGGAAGTTATGTTTTCACAGATAAAAATCCATTAACAGATCAAGATATAATGATGGGTGCACTATCAATAGGTGGAATAGATAGTGAAGATTATAGCGAAGAATTATATAATAAAATGACAATTAATAGATTACTAAGAAAGATAGATGCTACATCGGGAGAATATAAGGCATGGGATATAGCAAGTAATTTAGTAGGTAAAACAGAGATAACAAAAAATACAACATTTAATATAAGATGGATAGATAAAGTATTTATTCAAGAAGAATCTAAAATAAATGTAAGTGTAGAGGTAGATGATTCAAAGTATGAAAAATATGCAAAAGTATTAAAAGATAATTTAAAATTTGAAACAAAAGATTTTTATGGAAAAGAAAAGTTAAAGCTTGAAGGAAATAAGATAAGTGGATTATTATTAAAGAATAAAGGTGTATCTCTTAATGAAGAAGATCAAAAAAAGTATGAAAATGCAAATTATTTTCTAGCATACATATTAGAAGTACCAAATGCAAGTGAGAAAACTACTATAAAAATAACTAATTTAAATGGAGAAACTAGTATAAAATGGGAAGAATTTGATGTTCAAGATGGTACTCCAGGAATAGTTGTACTAACACCTATAGATAAAGAAAAATGGGAAAGTCAAAAAGAGATAACTATAGAAGTAGATGTAGATGGAGAAGAAAAAGAATACGAAAGTGATACATACACATTAGATTTAAGTGGTCTTTCATTCCAAGAAAATTCTATTTTAAATGTAAATCTTTCAGATCCTAGTACTAAGGATAAAGAAATTTTAGATAGTTGGGGCTATAACTCTGAATTAAATAATGTAAAGCTTGAAAATGGAAAATTAACAGGAAAACTTGTCGAACAAGAATTAATAAAGAATGAGGCTTTCGGAGAAAATAATAAAGAAGGATATTATTTTGATTTCAAATTTATATTACCAGAAGGCGTATCTAATGAAAATGTAAAAATATCTCGAGTTAAAGATAGTGATGGACGGGCAGAAGTAAAAATATTTGATGTAAGTGAATTTGATGAAGAAGGTAATTTAACTATTCTTTATAGATTCTCACCTGAAACTGCAAAGTGTGAAAGTGATTGCAAAATATATTTTAAAGTAGATTATGATGGAGAAGGAGAAAAATATTTACCAACTATATATACAATTGATTATAAAGAAGTAACATTTGAAAAAGAATCTAAGTTTACTATCACAGGAGTAAGAGGAGAAGATGTAACTGATTCAAATTGGAATGGTTGGACTGAAGAAGAAGGATATAAAACAGAATTTACAGTTGATCCTGAAGATCCTCATAAAGTTAAAGTAACTGGTTTGCTTCCAATATTTAATCACGAAGAATTTGATGAAGATACTGGTTATCCTTCGGAAGCACTATATTATTTAGCTTTCAAGTTACAAACAGAATTAGGTAGTAATGATGGAGAAAAAATAAATGTTAAATTCCTTCAAGATGACAGTGAAGAAACTTTAACAAATGAAAATTTTAATTCTAATGAAAAAACATTGTATGCATTAAAATATCTTAATATTGCTGCGGAGGATGGCTCAGAATTATCTCTTGATAAAAGAATATTTACTATAACTCTTGATTGGGATGGAGAAAGTGAAGATTATGCTCCATATACAATCACTGTTGATTGGAGTGAGTTAAAATTTCAAGATTCTTCTAGAGGGGACTTTGGTAATTATAAGGTAGTTAATAGTAATGAAGATTTAGAAAATGATACTAAAGCTAAGGAAGAATTAGAAAATTATGGATATGATTATAATGCTGATTCAGATGTAAAACTTTATATGAATAATTCTCAACAAGATAGGGAACCTTATGTAGATGGATTAGAAGGAACAATAAAAGAGCAAGAGTTAAAAAGTGGCTTTAAAAATCTCCAAGGTTATTACGTTCCAATCAAAGTATATTTCCCTGGTAAGGATATTGATAGTTTAAAACAATACAGTAATAGTTGGGTACTAATTTTAAATACAGAAGACGGAGTTACTAAAGAGTATGTACCAAGCGAAGAAGAATATAAACAAGGTTGGGTATTAGTATTATTCAAAATTTATGATGGGGGTAAAAATGGAAACGATAAAACAATAAGATACTATATTGACTATGATGGTACTCCAAAAGATGGAAAAGGTTATGAGTTTATCCCTGAAGAATATACAATTAAATATGATGAGCTTGATTTTAAAGCATTAAATAAAGTATCATATGAATACAAAGATAAGAATGGAGAAATTCATAGTGAAAATAAAATAGCTTATGAAGGAGATAATTTAGAATCAGTTTTACCTAGCTTGGAAGATACAAAATATCGTACTTTTGAAGGTTGGTATGAGACTAAAGAAGGTTCAGCTGAGAAAGCACTTGGAGATAGAATACTAAAAGAACATGAAGATATCAAGTTAAAAGCTCATTGGAATTTAAATGTTGATGGATTTGTAAAAGCTGTAGTTGATGATTTAAATAGCAGTGATACAACTTATTCAAATAGTTTTGATGGTAAATTTAATTTGAAACAAAGTGAAGAAAATAAAAATGAAATTACAATAAATATTGATAGTCCTAAGTTACCTTTAAGTGAGCTTTCAAAGACAAGTATTCCAGGAACAATAGCTTACATTTT
>CAYTGK010000032.1:0-9840 GCA_964437305.1 uncultured Muribaculaceae bacterium | reverse complement strand
AGCAAGACATACTTCTTCATAATATTTATGAACTTTACCAACTAAGATATTTTCAATTTTATCTTCAGGTTTTCCTTCATTTAATAATTCTTGACGCATAATTTGTTTTTCTTTTTCAAGAACATCAGTAGGAATTTCTGTTTCATTCATGTATAAAGGATGCATAGCAGCCGTATGCATAGCAATTTCTCGAGCCACTTCTTCATTTCCACCTTGAATTACAATTAAAGAAGCAATTTTTCCACCCATATGAATATATGAGCCAAAGAATTCATTATCATTCTTTTCAATAATGTTAAATCTTCTAAAATCAATCTTCTCACCAATTTTAGCTGTAATTTGAACAATTAAATCTGAAATTTTTTCTTTATCAATTAGAGTATCCATTGCTTCATCCATTGTTGTAGCTTTACTTTTTAGTAAACCTTCACCTAGTTTTTTAACAAAGTTTTGAAATTCTTCATTTCGAGCTACAAAGTCAGTTTCACTATTAACTTCAAGAATAATAGCTTTATTTCCATCAATATAAATTTGACTTAACCCTTCAGCTGCAATTCGATCACTTTTCTTACTGGCTTTCGCAATTCCTTTTTCTCTTAAATAATCAACTGCCTTAGCAATATCCCCTTTAGTTTCTTCTAATGCTTTCTTACAATCAAGCATTCCAGCCCCAGTTTTTTCTCTTAACGCTTTTACATCACTAACACTAAACATATATCCTCCTTATTTTAAAGCATTTATAAGCTCATCTTTTTTCATCTTTGAATAACCCTTAATTCCTCTAATTTTAGCTAATTCTTTAAGTTCAGTTAAATTTAAAGTTTTAATATTAACTTCTTTATCTTCGCTTTTTTCTTCATTCTTAGATACTTGTTCGGTTTCTTTAGTTTCTAAAACTTCTAAAGGTTTTTCTTCTTCAATTGGTTTTTCTTCTATTTCTTCATTTTTCTTTTCATCTTTTTTGTCATCTTCAGTAATTACATCTACAATTGGATTACCATTTACAGTTGCAATTGCATTTGTTAAAGTATTAAGAACAACTTTAACAGCTCGTACTGCATCATCATTACCAGGAATTGGGTAATCTAAATCATCAGGGTCAGAATTAGTATCAACAATTCCAAATGTTTTAATACCTAATTTATGAGCTTCTCTGATAGCTATTTCTTCTTGTTTAGGGTCAACAACAATCATTGCTTGGGGCAATTCTTTCATCTCTCGAATACCTTTTAAGTATCTATTAAGCTTTTCATATTCTTTATTTAATAAAGCAACTTCCTTTTTAGGTAGTAAATCAAAAGTACCATCTTCTTGCATTTTTTCAAGTTCTTCTAATCTCTTAACTCTTAAACGAATTGTCTTGAAATTAGTTAAAGTACCACCTAACCAACGTTCAACAACATAATACATTCCTGTTCTTTCAGCACATTCTAAACAAGCCTCACTAGCCTGTTTTTTAGTACCAACAAAGATTACTTTTCCACCATTTTTAACTATTTCCTCTAAAGCTGCATAAGCTTCTTCGATTTTTTTAACGGTTTTTTGTAAATCAATTATATAAATATCATCACGGGCTTCAAAGATGTATTCTTTCATCTTTGGATTCCATCTTCTTTTTTGGTGTCCAAAATGAACACCAGCTTCTAATAAATAATTCATTGAAACTACTGTCATAATTTTTCTCCTTTTCCACTTCAATTAATTTCTTATATTGGGCCTATTAGGCAGGACAATATAAATTCATTAATTTGTTTATTTTTTATTTTAAAGCCTCAAGTAATTCAGCTTTTTTCATTGTAGTATAACCTTCTATATTTTTTTCTTTAGCTAAGACTTTAAGTTCTGCAACAGTCATACTACTTAAATTTTTAGTTTCTTCTTTTTTAGTATTAGTAGGTTTTTCTTTAGAAGAAACTTTTGTCTCTTCTTTCTTAGTATTAGTAGATTTTTCTTTAGAAGAAACTTTTGTCTCTTCTTTTTTAATATTAGAATGTTCTATTACTTTGCCACCTTTAGCAATTCTAACTAATTCTTTAAAAGCTTCCATATCATTAATAGCAAGTTCTGATAGCATTTTTCTATCAATTTCAACTCCAGCTTTATTTAAACCATCAATAAATTTTGAATAACTAATACCATTTTCCCGACAAGCTGCATTAATTCTCGTAATCCATAACTTTCGAAATTCTCTCTTTTTTTGTCTTCTATCACGATAAGCATATACTTGGGAATGCATTAATTGTTCTTTAGCACTTTTGTATAATCTATGTTTACTTCCAAAATAGCCACTTGCTTCTTTTAAAACTTTTTTGTGTCTTTTTTTAGTTTCAACACCACTTTTAACTCTTGTCATTTGTTCCTCCTCTAGATTATATCTCTTAATCTATTTTGATCAGCCTTTGATAAAGTTGATCCCTTTCTATTTTTTCTATTAACATCGGCATTTTTCTTTCCTGTATTATGTCTTGAACCTGGACGACCTATTTTAATACTTCCGCCTTTTCTTACTTTTAAGACTTTTTTTGTACCCTTATGAGTTTTTAACTTTGGCATTATAACCACTCCTTTCTTATTTTTTTGGTGTAAGCATCATCGTCATAGTACGACCATCTAGTTTAGGTGGCTCAGATACTTCGGCAATATCACTTAATTTATTAGCAAATCTTTCTAAAACTTCTTGACCTAATTCGGTATGAGACATTTGTCTCCCTTTAAATCTAATCGTAACTTTAATTTTCGCACCCTTTTGTAAATATTTTGTAACTTGTTTAAGTTTCGTTTCAAAATCTCCAACATCAATAACACTACTAAGTCTAAATTCTTTGGTTTCAACCATATTAGCTTTTTGTCTTTTGATATTTTCTTTTTCTTTTTTGTTTTTTAGATAACGATACTTATTATAGTCCATAATCTTACATACTGGTGGATTGCCATTTGGATTCATTAAAACTAAATCAAGACCTGCATAATTTGCTAAGATAAGTGCATCTTTTAAAGTTTTTACTCCCACTTGTTCACCATTTGGTCCTATAACTAAAACTGAACTTGCTTTGATTTGTTCGTTGATTAACAAATCATTTTTTCCATTTGCGATACAAAACACCTCCAATATTTTAATTAAAAAAGTAGACCATAAGTCCACTTAAAATACACATAAAAACAAATATATTAATTGTTCTTAGGCATTTTACCCATTACCATAAGTAATCAGGTGGACTAAATCGCTTTCCTTTTTCAATTTACGTATAAAATAATACTCGATTATTACTTATTTGTCAAGCATTTTTGGTTTTTTTTCAAAATATTTATTCAAATATTCTTTTTCATCTTGAAACTCAATATAATGATTTCTTTCTTTATATAAATTATATATATCTTTACTAATACTTCGCTTTTTATATTTAAAATCATATAAATATCTTTCTAATAAAAATTTCTTATAATAATACTTAATATCTTTTAAACTTTTAATTATTTTGAATACTAAAAATAAACTCATTAAAAATAAATTAAAATTATGATAATTAAATAAACAAAAGAAAATCAACATAATAATTGTTATTATAGATATTCCTAAAGTTAAATAAAAACTTTTTAAATAGTTAAAAAATTTATCAAAGATTAAATTTAAAAGTCTTCCCCCATCAAGTGATAAAATTGGTAGTAAATTAAATGTAAGAATAGTTAAATGATAAGACCTAATATAATCATATGCAAAAAAGTGATGTAAGATAATATAAGTTATAATTTGAAATAAAGGTCCAGCCAAGATAATTAAAATTTCTTTATTAATACTTCGATTTTCTTTGGTTTCAAATAAAGTTAAGCCTCCATAGGGATAAAAGGTAATTTTTTTAACTTTCCACTTTAATAAAGTTCCAACTATGGCGTGTCCCATTTCATGACAAAATAAAAGGATAAAGATAAAGGTAAATTCTTTAAATAAACCTGATAATAATATTAATAGTAAGAAAAGATAGAAAGTGTTATCAAATTTAATTTTTGATATAATCTTCAAATTTTAAATATTCCTGATTTTTTTCAAATACTAAATATAAATTATTATTTTTAGCTTCTCCTAGGAAATTCCCTTTCGTAACATAATCATACAATTTAACACTTACATTATCTAAATTACCATACCAAATATCAACTCCATCTATTCCTTCTATAATTACAGAGTTACCATAGTTTTCCATTTCACCTGAATAAACCACAATTCCACTTTCAATAATCGGAACTAAATATTTAGAAGCAACTTCTAATTTATATCCATCATGATAAACACTATAGTTTTTATATTCTAATTTTTCATCAAAAACTGGCTCACTTTCTTCTGTTTTATAACTAGGTAAAATATTACCAAAATATTTATTATATAAATTATTAATATAAGCAAATGATATATTATCTTTGAATACTTTTTCAGCCATAAAACTTTTAAATTTATCATTTTTTTTCATGAGAATTAAACAAATCATAACCAATATAAAACAAATAAGTAATTTATTTAAAATACCTATAAAGATATTTTTTTTAGGCTTTTTAGGTTTATCTTTCATAAACTTACTAACATTACTATCCATAATAAGTATCACCATTAAATTATATTTTTTAAGTAATAAATTATGAAAATTACACCTAAAAACGTTTTTTTAAATTAAGATATTTTTAAGAAAAGTAAAATATTATCCAAAGTATTATTTTTCTAACAACCAATCTATTATATTCTTATGAATGATTCCATTTTCAGAAAAATCAAATTTATCCATAGACAACACATATTTAGGATAGTTATCTTCTATTTTTTTATAAACTTCAAATTCTCTTTTAATAACTTCTTCATCTATAAGTAAATATGCAACCTGAATATAGATTTTTTCAGAAAATCTTGTTGCAATAAAATCTATTTCTCCACATTCTAAATTTCCAATATTAACATTATATCCTCTTGCAATCAATTCGTTATAAACGATATTTTCAAGATATGCTCCAATTTGAGCTTTTCTTCCTTCACTTAATATATTTGTAAATCCTAAATCGGTTAGATAATATTTATACTTTCCTGTTAAAGTTCTTTTTCCCCTAACATCATATCTTTCAGCTTTTGATATTAAATTTGCTCTCATTACATAATCTAAATAATTATATAAAGTTTCCAGTGATACCCCTCTTGATACACTCTCAAAATATTTTTTTAAACTATCAGGTGAAAAAGTTTGGGCTGGATTTGTTAAAAGATAAGTAACAATTCTATTTAATAAATCTATATCTTTAACATTAAATCGTTTTACAATATCTTTTATTATAATAGAGTCATATATATCATTTAAATATGTCTTTTTTGACATATCATCAATTTGCATAAATCTTTGAGGCATTCCTCCCCATTTAAGATAATCATTAAATGCTTCTTCCTGCTTATCCTTAGTTTCTATTTTTAAAAGTTCACATACTTCCCTAAAAGTAAAAGGTGTTATTTTAAAACTTACATACCTTCCAGCTATATAAGTTGCTAAATCACTAGATAATAAATCACTATTTGAACCCGTTATAAATATAGAAGTATTTTTGGTTGCTCTAAGTGAATTTATAACTTTTTCCCATGCATCAACATTTTGAATTTCATCAAAAAACAAATAATATTTCTTTTTATCTACCATTTTTTCTTTAATATATTTGTGTAATTTTTTAGCATTTGTATATTCTTGATAATCAAAATCTTCAAAATTAATGTAAATAATATGGTTATCATCAATTTTCTTTTCTTTTAGTTCATCAATAATTTGAGTTAAAATAACCGATTTACCAGAACGTCTTATACCAACTAAGACTTTTATTAATTCTTGATCATAAAATGGTCTTATTAATTTTAAATATCTTTCACGAATTACCATAAAATCATTCCTTTCAAAATACATTATAATATTATTTTCTGATTTTGTCAAAAAATTACTATGTGGAGTAACTTTTTACCATTTTTATTAAAAAATTACTGTTATATAATTCAAACTAACTTACCGATAGTATGATTATTTTGATTTATATTTCTAAAATTAAAATAATAGATATACTTTTAGACCTATTATTAATATTAGTTTAAAAGTTTCCTAACAATTAATAAATACTTAACTTTATTTATATAAAATAATTATTTAATTTTTATTATATTTTAAACTTTTGTGTAATTAATTTAAATTTTTTTAATAAATAATAGTATGACTATATTATTTAATTTTTTAGTAAGTATCTTACTTTTTATTTATGGTATCAATCTATTCTCTAAAGCTTTAGAAAATATTTATCAAAACAAAATTAAAACTATTTTAGAAAAATATACTAAAACTCCTCTCAAAGGCATAATCTTTGGCACTATCATAACTGCTATTATTGGAAGTTCAACAATCACAACAATTTCTACAGTTAGTTTAGTTAATTCTAATTTAATTTCTTTTCATAATTCCTTAGGAATTATGATGGGAGCAAATCTTGGTACTTGTATAACTTCTTGGTTAGTAACATTACTTGAAGTTGGAGGTTCTAATAATCTACTTTTTCTTTTAAATTTTAATACTTATATTCCTATTTTTTTATTAATCGGACTTATTTATACTTTTAAGAAGAAAAATAATCGGAGTAATATTTTTATTGGTTTTGGTCTTTTTATGTTAGGTCTTATGATGATGCAAAAAAGTCTTGCTCCAATAGAACAATATGCTTGGTTTAAAAATTTATTAGCTTCTTTTGAAAATCCATTGCTTGGAGTTTTAACAGGAATAATTGTTACTTCAATTCTACAATCATCAAGTGCTACGATTGCTATTTTACAAACAGTATCTGAGACTAATTACTTTACTTTTAGAACAGCCGCCCCAATTATCATGGGCGAAAATATAGGAACTTGTCTAACCACTTTAGTAGCTAGTATTGGAACTTCTAAGAATGCTAAGAAAGTTGCAATTAGTCATCTTTTATATAATATCATTGGAACGATTATTTTTCTTTTAATCTTTTATCTAGGAAAATTTTTCTCTCTAAAAATTTTAGATATTCAGGTTACTTCTTTCCATATTGCTTTAATTCATACTTTATTTAATTTCTTTTCAATTTTAATTTTCTATCCTTTCTTAAAAAAATTAGAAAAATTAATTAATTATCTTGTTAGATAAGACTTTTTCTTTTATAATGTTCTTGGTGATACTATGTTAAAAGAATTAATTGAAAAGTATAAGCCTTATAATATGCAAGAAGAACAAGATAAAAAAGTAATGTTAAAATATTTGAATACTTTTGATGATTGTTTAACCAGAAATAATGAATTTGGACATTTTACAAGTAGTTCTTTTGTTGTTAATCAAGATTATACAAAGGTCTTAATGGCTTATCATAATATTTATAAGTCTTTTGCTTGGCTTGGTGGTCATGCTGATGGAGATGCTGATTTATTAAGAGTTGCTATTAAGGAAACTAAAGAAGAAACTAGTTTAAAAAACTTTGAACTTGTAACTCCAGAAATTATTAGTTTAGATATTATAGAAGTTCAAGGTCATATAAAAAAAGGTAAATGGATTACCCCTCATGTTCATTTAAATGTTACTTATTTATTTAAAGCTAATGAGCATGATTTTATTCATAATAAAGAAGATGAAAATTCTAGTGTGAAATGGATTGAGCTTGAGCAATTAGATACCATGGTAAACGAGGAAGCTATGAAACCTATTTATCATAAAATAATCGAAAAAATGCAAAAAATAATTCAAGATAACTGATACATCGAATCAGTTATTTTTCGTATAACTGTTTTATTAAAAGGATAAATATATGAACTATAATCATTAATATAACTTATATTAGGAGTTGAAATTGCAATGGCATACTCTGGTTTATCACTGGGAAAATAAGAAACAAATGCAGTTGAGATAGATTCTGTTTCAAATTTACCATCAGAATTACTATCAACAAACGTTTCACTAGTTCCTGTTTTTCCACTTGGATTATGGGATAAATCAATGTAATTCTTTCCTGTTCCCTCATTCATAACCATTTTTAAAGCTTTCTTTAATCTACTTATATATTCTTCTTTAATATCAAGTTCATTTAAAATAACAGGTTCATAATTTATTAAATCTTTATCTTTATCTCTTATTTTGGATAATAAATGCAATTGATAGCGATATTTACCGTTAGCAATTGTTGAGATATATTGATTTAATTGAAGATTGGTATAAGTGTCATATTGTCCGATCGCAAAGTTCATAAGAAGACCAGCATCTTTAGTTTCTCCTTTATAGCCTAAACTTTCATTAGGTAAATCAATTCCTGTTGTAACTCCAAGACCAAATTTACTAAAATAGTTTCTATAAATATCAAAAGCTTCATCTTTGATAACTGCAGGACCATCATACCGATACTTAACTCCCCCAATTCTAAGAGCAATTTTAAATTGATAAACATTACTACTTTTACTAATTGCATTTAAGTCATTTAAATATCCCATCGTATAAATTGAACATTTTTTAGGAGTTGCTTTGAGCTTAATACACTCATCAACCATAAATTCACCAATTTTAACAGCTCCTTCAGAATATCCAGTTAAAATACTTGCCCCTTTAACAACACTTCCACTAGTCATTGTATCTGTAAATGTTCCCACACTATAGTCTTGCATTTTTCCATTTTGATAAAGTTTTCCAGACATAGCTAAAATACTACCATCATTAGGATTAGAAATTGTAATATAACTTCTATCAAAATATTTAGTATTAATTCCACTTTTAGCATTTTTAAGTTCGGTTTCTAAAACTTGATCCACTAACTGTTGTAACTTTATATCAATTGTTAAATATAAATCATTTCCAACTTTTCCATCTTTAATCAAAACTTTATCGTTTCCTCTAATAACATAAACTTCTTTCTTTCCTTTTAAATAATCATCATACACATATTCTAAATTACTAAGTCCTACTGTATCATCTAAACTATAACCTTTATCTAAATAATAAGCTTTATTTTCACTAGTAATCTTACCAGTATTTCCAAATATACTCCTTAAAGTATCTCCATATAAATAATATCTATCATAGGTATATTTAGTATTAAACCCTGATAACTTAAAGTTACTTTCTGAAAAATAGGCAAATTCTTGATCCGTTGCATTCTTTTTTATTATCTTATCATCATATGAATAACCATTATTCATTAAAAAATATAAATAAATTGCTTTCTTATCAAGATCTGTATATTTGTTTAAATCTTCATTGGTTACTCTACTTTTCTTTAAAATATAAAAGTCATTATCACTTATCTTTCTTCTTTTATAATCTTCTAATTCTGAATCTTTAATTCTTTTATTAATTTCTTCTTCATTAGTTAATATAAAAAAATCTTTTAAATAAGAATTAGTTAACTTAGAATAATCCAAGTCTAAATAATCTTTCACTTTATAAGCGAGTTCTATTTCTTCTTTGGTTGTTATATCATCAATCTTTTTATAATAAATTGTTTTAACTAAAGTATTATCAACAAGTAATACACCATTTCGATCATAAATTTTTCCTCTAGGCATCGTATCACCTAAAACTTCTTTATTATTAAGTTCATCAAGCAATTCTTCATAATAATCATGTTTTACAATTTGCAAAAAATAAAGCCTTCCAATAATTACCAGAAAAACTAAATAGATTAAAAAATTTAAGACATTAATCTTTCTTTGCATTTTATCACCATTTATATTATTAGTCTTTTTATTTTTTTTATGAATATAATTATTTAGGTGATAAAATGTATGATTTAATTATTGAAAATTATGTTAAAAACTTAACACCAAATGATGTTTATTTA
>CAYTGK010000031.1:0-9930 GCA_964437305.1 uncultured Muribaculaceae bacterium | reverse complement strand
AATATTCTTTAATTTATAATCAATTATATCAATTCGCTCAGGATATTCAAGCATTAAATCAATAATACCATGTTTCTTACTTTCTTCATCTTGATAAATAAATTCATATTCTTTATAAATAATAGCTTTATCAATTTCTTTCATTAAATCAGATTTAAAAAACTTTTCAAAATAACTCTTTAAGTCATTAGGTATTAAACTTAAATCTTTCTTTTTAAAATCTATTATTTCAAATAAATAATGAACTTTTTCCCCTAATTCTAATTTTATTTTATCTTCTCTAGTTATAAAAGTCTTTGTTGTTTTAGAAAATTTACTACTTTCTATTTCTTGATAATTATTTGTTAATTCTTCAACATTTAACTTTAAAGAAGCAGATGGAATATTATCTAAAATATTAATCTTTTTAATAACATTATAATCTTTAGTAAGATTATAATTTTTTAAATCTATATCTTTTTTATAATTTGTAAGTTCACTTGAAATTGAATTTAAAATACCTGAAAATGAACGATATTTAAGACGAGTATCAATATCAACTAAATCACTATCATTGTTTTCTGAAAAAACATTTAAAGATGTTACTAAAATCATTTTTTCTTTAGCTCTTGTTAAAGCAACATAAAACAAGCGAATTCTTTCACTTATATCTTCTTTAATATAAGATTCTTTATATAAAATATTATAGATTGTTGGCTTAATTCCATTATTAAAAACAGGTGTTACTATACCATATTTATTATCATAGACAAAATTCTTATAAGCATCTTTTAAATTAAATTCCGAAGTTAATCCAGTATAATAACATATATGATATTCAAGTCCTTTACTTTTATGAATTGTCATAATCTTAACACTGTTTTTTACATCGTTATTTAAAGAATATTTAATTTCTTCTTCATTATCTTTAATTATATCTAAATAATCAATAAATTCTAGATAAGTATAACCTAAATTTTCCAAATTACTTGCTAAATTTTTAACATAATCAAGTCTAATAATAGCTTCTTCAATATTTCCAACTGTTAATAATTTTTCATAAAAATTATAACTATCTATAATATTTTCCAGTAATAAACTTAAAGGTAATTCATCAAGATTTTGGATAATTGCTTCTAATGGTTTTAAAATAGAACTATTTTGATAATCTTCTTTTTTTATATCTTGATAAAGCTCTTCATCACTTAAACTAAATAAGTAACTTCTTCCAACACTAAGATAAGCATAAGTAAATCTTGTATCAAATGTATTATTTTTTAAACACTTTAATAAGACTAAAATATTTTTTAAAATTAATAAGTCTGAACTGCTAGCTATATTTTCATCTTTTAGAATAGTTAAAGGAATACCTTTATATTCAAAGATTTTTTTATAAAGTTCAAAATCTGTAGATTTATCAATTAAAATAACAAAGTCATCATAAGTAACATCACGTAAAAGTAAATTTTCTTTATCAAAAACTTGATAATGAGCCTCCATTTTTTCTTTAATATCATGAGCCACTATAAAAGCTTCAGCTTCAGCATTACTGTAATCTTTTGTTTCAAGGCAATAGTTATATAGTTCAAAGTTAAAATCTTGACTGTTTGGATTATAATCATTATAAGTTTTATTACCAAATACCATTTGATGGGAAGTTTTATAATCAGCTCCCCCTACTTCTGTATCCATAATATAGTTAAAAATATAATTAATATTATTAAGAGTTTCTTCCCGTGATCTAAAGTTTTCTAATAAATCAATCTTTACTCCTCCAATATTTTTAGCATAATTATCATACTTAGTTTTAAATAAATTAGGATTAGCATTTCGAAATCTATAAATTGATTGCTTAATATCACCCACCATATAAACATTATCTTTAGCTATTTTCTCAATAAATAACTCTTGTAAATCACTAGTATCTTGATACTCATCAATTAAAATTTCTTGAAAAAATTCTCTTAATTCTTCACAAACATTAGGAAATTCACTTACAATTTCAATTGCAAATTTACTAATATCAATAAAATCATAAACATTATTTAATCTTTTATATTCTAAAAAACGTTTATCAATTTCTTTTAAAATTTTGATAATAATTAGACAATAATTCTTCGTTTTTAAAATATCATTTCGAATTTCAGCTTGAGAGTCATAAATACAAATTTTTTGTAATTCTAAAAGATATTTCTTTATTTTTTCTTTATATGGTTTTACATCTTCCATATTTTTACCTATTCTTGGTAAATTTATATCTAAATTAGCCTTAATACTATCATAGTCCTGACTTTCAAGAAGTCCTTTTAAAGAGTCATAAAGTTTAAAATACCAATCAACGTCAGCAATTAATTCAATATTTTTTAAATTATCACGAATTTTTTCAATAATACTCTTAAATCTTTCTTCAAATTCACTTATACTTAAATCAATATATGAATCATTAAAAAACGTTTCTAAATAATTATCTAAATAGTTACTTTTATCGTATTTTAAATCTAGTTTATTATAAATATCTTTGATAGCTTCTTTTATTTTTTCATCACCTTTAATCGTAAAATCGGTAAGTAATTCTAAAAATAATTTATCTTCTTGTTCATATAATAAATCAAAGACTTCATCAATTATTTCATTTAATTTAAATTTTAATATCAAATCATTAGCAATATCTATGTCTTTATCTAGATTTAAAAGATAATGATACTTTTTGGTAATTGCTAAAGCAAAACTATCGAAAGTTGTAATATAGGCTGAATCTAACTTATTTAATTGTTCGTTAAGATTATTTTCAATAATTTTTTCACGAATACGAGATTTCATCTCTTGAGCTGCTGCCCTTGTGAATGTTAAAATTAAGAGTCTATCAACATCAACTCCATCTTTTAGTTTCCTGATTACTCTTTCACTTAAAACAGCTGTTTTACCACTTCCTGCTCCTGCTGAGACAATTACATTTCGTCCTTCAATATCAATAGCTAATTGTTGTTCTTTAGTCCAATTCGGCATCTTTACTACCCCCTAAATAAGAAAAATCTTTATTTTTTTCAAGATATACTAAATCATCCCCTGTTTTATAGCATAAATCTTGATACTTACAATATAGACATCCTACCATATTTCCTCCTATAACTTTAGGATCAATTGTAAACTCCCCTTTTTTTATGTCTTTAAAAGCCTCTTTAATCTTAAAATCAACAAGATTTACTAAATTATCTATCTCATCTTCACTTAAAACTTTAGCACTTTTATAAAAACTATTATTAGTTTTAGAAACTTTCATACTTTTAATCATTTGACTATCAAGATAAGTTGTATCAAACATGGCAACTAAATTTGGATCAGCAATTGTATAACCTTGTAATTTTAAATTATTAAATCTTATCTCATCTAAACTTTTTTTAGAATTAAAAGCTGGAATCTCTGAGATAATCTGTTCGAAATAAAAACCAATTATTTGAGGGTTTAAAAAGAGATTACTTTTTTTAATTAAATAAGCATAAATTGGAAGTTGCATATCAATTCCATAACTAGCATTTGTCATATCAAGTTTTGGAGTTCCTGTTTTATAATCAACAACACTAATATAAGTTTCCCCATTTTTTTCTTTATACATTATCTTATCAACAAACCCTTTAAAACTTTCAGTTTCATTATAATCTAAATTTATTTCTTGTTCTAATTTTAAATCATTAAGACCACTTAAATTATGCTGATATTTAATTATTTCGATTACTTTAGCAAGTTCATCTTTCAAAATTTTTAAATAGAATTGTTCTTTTTTACTAAAAGTTCTTTCCTTAATATAAGTATTAAATTCTTTTTCATAATCAAAATCTTTATTAAACATTTTACTCAAAACATAATGAAATAAACTACCTATATAAGTTTTAAAACTATCTTCATAGATATTTAATTTTAAAATATTATCAATATAGTATCGAAATTTACAATGATAAAAACTATTTAAAGAAGTAAACGATAATGTAATCTTTTTATTATCTAATTTAATTCCTTTAAATTTATTATCATAAGTTAAATAAGGAATATCACGATATGTATTAAATAAGATAGGTGTATCAGCAATCTTAGTTCCATATTTTAACATCAAGTCAAGATTTTTAACTAACTTAATTTTATTATATAAGTTAGAAGTAGTATTCTCTAAATTATTTATTTCTCTAACTTCCCCTAATTCTTCAAGTAAAGTCGATTCAAGATAAGTTGTATAAGGATCACAATCTTTATAAGTAATTGTTAAATTCTTTATATGATTTAAATGAAATAAACTAGTTTCTCGTTCCTGTATATTCATTTCATAACTTGTAAATAAACCTAGTTTTTCTTTTAAATTATCATTTAAGTAATCTATATCTTTATAAGTTACTGGAATATGTTCAAGATTAAACCCTATTAAAAAAACAAAATCTGAAGAATCAAGTAAATAACTATTTAATGATACTAAATCAATTGCTTCAAGATAATCATGTTTTTTAATTTTTGTTTCCTTAAAATCACTTTTAATTTGTTCTAATACTAAACTTAAATCATCAACAAAATAATATTTATTTAAAATATTGAAGATAGAGTTATAGATATTTTCAGTATGATTATTTAAATAAGTATTTATATCTTCACGACTAGTACCATCTTCAAGCATTTTAATTATTTTTAAAGAAGCATTAGTACCATAGATACTAGGAGTATCTAAACCATTTAAGTTTAAGTTATAAAGTCTTGAAAATCTTTTTAAATATTGATTATACTCACTTCCTAAATTAATAATTTTGATTTTATTTATATTAACACCATCTTTAATAAGACTACTAATTTGATTGAAAACATATTCACATTCTTCATCAATGGTTTTAAAATGATAAATAGCTGGTTTAATATTATTAGTTTCTAGTTTAAAATCAATATAGTATGCATTTAAAGTATTAAAGATATTAATTATAAATGGTTCTAATTTTGAAGTTACTAATACTTTAACTTCCATTGTTTTTAAATAATCTTTAAAATATTTATCAAAGATAAGTAAATTTTCTTTCTTTAAATCTTCATAGATTTCTTTTAGAAATAAAATTTTTTCATCTTCTAAGTTACTATCTAGAACATACATAATATTATCTAAATATAGTTTAGCATTAGAAATTGAAGTTTGATATTTATTACTAACATAAAAAATTGTTTCTTCATTATAATCAAAGAAATAATGATGCAAAAATTCTTTTCTTGTCATCACTTTAACATTAATAAGATTAGTTTCTAAATTAATTGTTTCTAAAACTTTTTCTTTCATATTGTTATCAACAATTAATAATGTTTTATTTGTTATTTCATTTAATTCCATATTCTACCTCTTAAATTAATTATAACTTAATTTAGATAAATTGAAAAGAAAAAGCCATGAATTTCATGACTAATTACTCTTTTTTTATTTTACTAGTAAGTATTAACTCAACTTCCATATCAGGAGTTATTAATTTACCAGGTTCAACACTTTGACTTGTTAAATAACCATTTCCTTTAATAACATAAGGTATTTTTAAATATGAAAATAAAACATCTAAATCACTTTTTGAATAACCTTTTAAATCAGGCATAGTAATATTACTAGAATTAGTTATTAAGAAAACTTTGCTACCTTTAACAACTGTTGCTGAAGTAGGATATTGATTAATTACTAATTTACCATCGCCAATTGTAACAGCCTTTAAGCCTAATTTTGTTAATTCTTTGGTAGCTTCTTCAGTATTTTTATTAATATAATTATTTATTTCAAAAGTTTCTTTATTTTTACTATTAGAAGTACTATAAATATTATAATATTTTGCAACATTTTGAATAATTTCTTTAACGGAACTTGTAAGAGGAGTAGTATAAGCCGATCTTTTAGCAACTGCATATATAATAATCTGAGGATCATCTTTTGGAAATAAAATAGAAACACTTCTATTAATATCAGAATCTCCAGTTAAATAACCTCGTCCATTAGTGCCAGCAATTTGAGCTGTTCCTGTTTTAGCTATAATATCAAAACCATCAATTGCATAAGGATGTCCCGTTCCATTTTCATCATTGGCTGTATGCCACATTAAATTTTTCATATATTCAATAGTTTTCGAACTTGCAACTACTCCTAAACTTTCACGCTTATTTTCTTTTACTGTTCCATCACTTGCCACTGTTTTTTTAATAATATAAGGTTTTAATAACTCTCCATCATTAGCAAGAGGAGTTAAAGCCTTTATATGTTGAAGGGGAGTTGTTGTAATACCTTGACCAAACGCTGCATTAAAAACTTCGGTTTCATATTTAAAATTAACTTTTCCACTAGCTTCATTAGTAAGACCAACATTAACTTTACTTCCAAAGCCTAATTTTTTTAAGTAATCTTTTAATTTATCAGCATCTAAATATTTATCCATAAGGTTAACAACCCCTACATTACTTGACACAACAAAACCTTGATCAAAAGTTATCCAACCCCAACCTGTTCTATTCCAATCTCGAATAACAGTTTTATCTTTGGTCGTGAAAGAACCAGAATGATAAGTATCGCTTCCTCGATAAACTCCTGCTTCAAGTGCTGCCATATAAGTATAAATTTTCATTGTACTACCTGGCTCAAAAGCAACACTTGCATTGGGATCTAAATAATTTTTAATATCACGAATATTTGGATCAAAACTAGGATTTGAACCATAACCTAAAATCTCACCTGTTTTAGCATTAGCAACAATGATATCAAGTTCAGCTAATGGATAATCATGCATAGCTTTATTAATTGCTTCTTCAACAAAGAATTGAACATTACTATCAATAGTTAAATACACGTCCGTTCCATCTTTTTCAGGTTCGGTTATTTCTTTTGTTCCTGAAATTTTATAACCTCGTAAATCTTTTTGATAAACCGTTTTTCCATCAATTCCTGTTAATTCATCATTTAAAGCTTTCTCAATTCCTAGTTCCCCTTTTAAAGTACCATTTTCATCTTCTTTAGCATAACCAATTAAATAAGATAAAAATTCACCATAAGGATAATACCGTTTAGTAGTTTCAATAAAATCAATTCCAGGTAAATTAGCTGCTTTAATCGTATCTTTTTCAAGTTCTGTAAGACCTTTTCCTTTAGCTCCAAACTCCGTTTGATAAACACCTTCTTTACTTAAATAACTTAAAACAGTTTCATATTTCATATCTAAAAGTTTGGATAAAACTAAAGCTGTATTTTCTTTATCAACTACATGCTTAGGTTTAGATGCATCAGTTGTTCGTTTAGGGTCTAAATAGGCAATTAAAGTATAACTAGAAACATCTTGAGCCAAAATATTATTTGAATTATCAAATATTGTCCCTCGATTAGCCTTTAAAATAGTCGTTTTAGTAGTTCTTTTGGAAGCTAATTCTTGAATATTAATACCATCAACTTCGGCTGAAACCGCAATATAAGAAACTCTTGCAATTATTATAATAAACACAAAAAGAGCAACTATTAAAATTAAATTACTAACTTTGATTTTATTTTCATTTTTCATAGTTCCTCCTATCCTTATTAATTATAAAATAAATAATATTCATAATCAAGGTATTAGACACTTACTAATCAATATTTTTTATATTATCATTATTATAAGCCAACCCTTCATCTTCTATAACTTTTTGAATATTTTCTAAACTAGCAAGCTCATTTATTTTCATCTCTAAGCTTTCATTTTGTTTTTCTTGATTCTTTATCTCATTTTTAATCTTTTCAACTTCATAGTTAACTTCTGATAAAGTTGATTTTCCAAACACGATTACAACTGGTGATAAAGCTACCAAAAAAATAGCTAGTGTATATAAAAGCTTCTCAAATTTTGAATATTTAGTTTGTTTCTTTTTATTCTTCATTTTTACTTTATCCTTTCTATTACACGAAGTTTACTTGAACGACTTCGAGAGTTTTCTTTTAATTCTTTTTCACTTGGGGTTATTACTTTCTGATAAACTAATCTAAAATTGGGCTGATATTCTTCTGGTATTTCTGGTAAACCTTTAACAAGTTCATCAATACTTGTTACTTCTTTAAAAAGATTTTTAACAATTCTATCTTCTAGTGAGTGAAAAGTAATCACGACAAGTCTTCCTTTTATATCTAAGAGGTCAAGAGCTTTCCTAAGACTTTCCTCTAAAATTTCAATTTCATGATTTACTTCAATGCGAATGGCTTGAAAAGTCTTTCGAGCAGGATTTTTGGCAAGAGTCTTTTTAACTGGCATACTACTTCTTACAATATCAACAAGTTCAGAAGTTGTTTCAATTGGTTTTAAACTTCTTGCTTTAATGATATTTTTAGCAATTGACTTCGCATACTTTTCTTCACCATAAGTAAATAAAATTCGTGAAAGGTCTGTTTCACTGTATTCATTGACAACATTATAAGCTGAAAATGCCTTATCAGTATCCATTCGCATATCAAGACGTGCTTCTTTAAGATAACTAAATCCTCGATCTTTTTCATCAAGTTGTGGAGAAGATACCCCTAAATCAAATAAAATGCCATTTACTTTCAAAACCCCGAGTGTTTCTAACTCTTCTTTAATATATAAAAAATTACTTTTTATCACTTTAAAGTTAGAAGCAATATTTTTAAGTTTTGCAAGACTATAATTAATTGCATTAATATCTTGGTCAAAGGCGAATAGAAAACCCCTTTTTACTCGCTTCAAAATTTTCCCACTATGTCCAGCATATCCTAAAGTTGCATCAACGTAAACTCCATCTTCTTGCAAATTAAGAGCTTCTAGAGCTTCTTTCAACATAACACTATAATGCATGATAACCTCCTAATTTGATCTGAATAAGTCACTTGATATTGAAGATAAATCATCAAAATTGTCAGTCATAAATTTATTCCAATTTTCGCATGACCACAACTCAACACGATTTAAAACGCCTACTAAGACAACTTCTTTCGTGAGATTTGCATAATCTTTCAAATAATTGGGTATAATTATACGACCTTGTTTATCAAATTCTAAAGTATTAGCACCAGAAAGCATGAATCTTGTAAAATTACGTGCTTCTTTTTCAGTGAATGATAAAGTCTTAAGTTTTTCTGTTAATTCTTCCCATTTTTGAATGGAATAGATGAATAAAGAACCATCAAGTCCTCTCGTTAGAATTATTTTTTCCCCAAGTTCTTCACGAAATTTACTTGGAATAACAATTCTTCCTTTAGCATCTAAATTGTTATGATATTCACCCATTAACATAAAAATTCACCACTTTTCCCCACTTTATGCCTAACTTCGAATATAATTATAGTAAAACCTACTCTTTTTGTAAATATTATTTTTATATTTTTAAAAAAAGTTTACATAAAAAGTGTAAATCTAGATATAATATTTGTGAAAGGATAATAATATGGATGATATAAAAATAAGAGATTATATAATTAATAATTTTCAAGATGATGATACTGATACAATAAAAAGAGCAATTGAACAAAGTATCGAAGAAGGTGATGAAGTAACTTTACCTGGTATGGGTGTTTTCTTTGAAATAATTTGGCAAGATGCAAGTGATGATGAGAAAACTAAAATCTTAGAAAAATTAAAAAATCGTTTTCATAATAAAAAATAAATGATTGATACAAAATTAATGATTTTATATCAGTCTTTTTTAATTATATAAAAAATGCCAAAGTTATTTAAACTATAGCATTTGTAATACAATATCTTTTTAAGGGATTTATTACATGAATTATTTTATCAAAGATTTTTAGTAATTATTGAAATATTTGCTAATTGTTAAGTTTTATTTCTTTTACTACATTAAGATAATCAGGAATAAATATTTTCCCAACTTTTATATCAATTTTTAATTTAAAAAATAAAAGAACTAGTTATTTTACTAATTCTATTATTACCATTAATGCTCCATCTCCACGTCTTTCATCAAGTTTTA
>CAYTGK010000030.1:0-10038 GCA_964437305.1 uncultured Muribaculaceae bacterium | reverse complement strand
ATTCTATTAAATATTATAATATATTTTTTACATATCTCCAAGTAATTCAAAAAAAATTTTAAAAAAAATAAAAAAGATGAATTTTCTTCACCTTTTGAAAATCTTTATTTTCTAATAACCCCATCTTTCAATCTGAAAATTTATATTATAAGCTCGACCTAAATTTTTTATTTCATTTTCGTCATTATATAATAAATCCATAGTTAACCCTTTTATAGCACTGCCTCTATCAAGTACGATTCCATAAAAATCACTTCCCATAGGAACATAATTACTAATTTTCACAATACTTCCACAAGGAATACTATCATCAGCTGCTAAAATTCGAATTTTACCATAACTTGCATCTTCATAATAAATATTACCATTTTGAACATTAGTATGGGGAAAACAGCTTAAATTTCCACTACATCCAATGCAATTAGGACCATAACCTGTTAAAGTTCCTACAAACTCAATTTTTTCATTTTTATGTTTTTCTATCTCAGTAACTGATGTTACTTTAACAAACTTATTTACTGTCTGAAATGCCTCTTTAGAATTAGTCTTAATTGGTAAGATACGTGAGGCTTCTATAGATTTAATAGCATTAATATTACTAACTATTAATTTTTCTGGTTGATTACTAGATGCTATTAGTAATAATAAAAAAATAATAACTAACAACGTAAAAAAGTAAATTGTTAAAGAATTGATTTGCTTTTTATATCTTCCCAAAGTAAACCACCTCTATTGTAATAAATATAACACATAATTTGAAATTAGTCAATTATATATAATTTTTAATTTTTTTAATTATTTTATGTATATAAATTTAATTTATTCTCATAATATAAATGACAGATATATTATTAAGTTAATATATTTGTTCAATAGCCTAAGGCTTTAATATAGAAAACTCTATCAAACATAAGTTTAAATACTAGTATTTATATCTTATTACAATGATAGAGTTTTTTATAATAAATTTCGTATTAGTTCTAAAAAAAAGAGTAATATAGAAAATTACCCTCATTTCATATTATTCAATTGACTTAATATTAAATTCATAACCAAATGTATCTTCTACAACTTCAAAAGTAACCATATATTTGTTACCTTCAATTAAGTTTATATTCTTGGGATTTATATACCTCATTTCATATTCATTATTTTTGCTATCAACAAATGTATATTCTATATAAGTATATGAGGTATCATTATCAAAGCCAACACCAGTTTTCCCTATTTCTAATAATGTAAGTGAAGCAGTATGTGTCCCTATTGAATATAATCCTAGCTTATCTCTTAATTCCTTTTCTGTTTTTATATTACTTATATCTTCGTTAGTTGACCTCAAATATATTTTATAATTTATAATTATTTTTTCTTTTTTATCTTCTGTATAATATATATCTAATTTAACATAATCACTATAATTATTCAATGATATAATCAGATCACTATTATCAACATCTAATACATAATCAATTGTATCGTTTGCTTTTTTAATGGAAATATTACATTTAGAACCAAAACAAGAATGACCACTAACAATAACATCTTCGAGTAAAATACCATCTTTAGTTGATGATGAATTATTTAAATTACTATTATTTTCATTATCATTTATAGTTATATTCCATTTATCAATATCAAATAAACTTCCAATAATGCTACCAAATCCTGCAATAATCACAACAATTAATATAACCAAAGAAATACCTATTTCTGCAAGAAATCCTAAAAATATTTTGCCAACACTTGTTCCTCCTTTATTAGAACAAATACTTTTTAATTCTTCTATATTTTTCTGAGGATTTTCTAATTTTATTTTTGCTATTTTTTTCTTAGCATAATGCAAATAAATTTTATTAACAAAAAATCCAACTACAATACACAATAAAAGGTTTATAATAAAACTTTTTATAATATTTACAATAACAAAGTTTATCAGAAAGAAAAGAAGACCATATAAGAACATTTTTCTATAAAACAAATAACATGTTGTAAAGAAAAATCCTGCAAAATTAAAGCGTTTAGTTGTTATTTTATCATAGTTATTACCAATAAATGCTCTTAATAATTCTTCGTCATTAGAATTAACATTAACTGCATTATTTTGAAATTGCATATTAATATTTTGATTTGGTGGCATATTTGATTGCATATTCCCATTATTAATAGGTTGCGGAGTAATTGATTGAGAAGAATTATTATTAGGAATTGAATTACTCATTTGCTGATTAATACTATTTTCAGGTTGTATTACTGTTGTATTTTGATTAACTTGATCTGTTGATGAAGTTGGTGTTAAATTAGGATTTGTTGTGTTATTAGTCTGTGATGTAGCATTGCTATTATTAGCATTATTAGAATTATTCATAAATACCTCCATTTATCCTATATGTTTATAATATCATATATTTTGACTTGCTAGAAAATAAATTAGAGTAAAACTAATTATCTTGACAATTTAAGTGTCAATTTTTAATTAGCAATATTAATTTAAAAATATATTTTTAATATAAGATTAATAATTATAATGTTATTATTTTAAATTTTTTTATTTTTTTATGTATATAAATTTAATTTATTCTCATAATATAAAAGACAGATATATTATTAAGTTAATATATTTGTTCAATAGCCTAAGGCTTTAATATAGAAAACTCTATCAAACATAAGTTTAAATACTAGTATTTATATCTTATTACAATGATAGAGTTTTTTTATAATAAATTATAATTTTTCAAAACATTATTAGTTGTTATCTTCGTTACTTCTTCTAATGAGATATTTTTAATACTTGCTAAATTCTCAGCAATTATTTTTATGTTTTTAGGACTATTTTTTTCTTTTCTTAAAGGTTCAGGAGTTAAATAAGGACTATCCGTTTCTAAAACAATACTTTCAATAGGAATTTCTTTTAAAGTTTCTTTTAAATTAGTATTTTTATAGGTTGATACCCCACCTATTCCAAGAAGATAACCTAAATTTAAATATTTCTTGGCATTTTCTAAAGAGCCACTGAAACAATGAATAGTTCCTTTTAATTTATACTCTTTTAATATATCATAAGTATCTTGAAATGCATCTCTTGTATGAATAACAACTGGTAAATTTAACTTACTTGCTAAATCAAGTTCAGCTTTAAATAATTTTTTTTGTTCTTCTTTATTATCTTTATTATGAAAATAATCAAGACCAATCTCTCCAATACCAATTATTTTTTTATTTTCTTTAATTAACTTTTCAAGCATTGGTATAGTATCAGGTTTAAAATCTTTGATTTCATCAGGGTGTAAACCTATTGTTAAATAAACATCAGGATATTTCTTAATAATTTCTATTCCTTCCTTAATACCTTTTAAATCACAGCCAGAAATAATAAAATTTTTTACATTGTTTTGTCTAGCATTTTCAAGAATAGTCTCAATATCATCAGTTAATTCAAGATGAAAATGAGTATCAGTTAAACTATTCTTATTCATCTTTCTTCTCGATTCTCATAAAAATTGGTTTAAAGTCATTGATTTTTATACCTTCTTCTAAAGCTCCAAATTTAGTTATTGTATCATAATCAGTAGCTTTCGTATTAATTTGTCTTAAAATTTCCTTCGAAGTATTTATTAAAAATGGTTTTAGTAAAATAGCTCCTACTCTAATACTTTCAAGTAAGTTATATAAAACTTTCTTTAATTTATCTTTATTTTCTTCTTTAGCTAAAACCCATGGTGTTGTCTCATCAATATATTTATTACATCTTCTAAAAATTTCAAATATAGAATCTAACGCCTCAGGTATTTCTAATTTTTCCATATAAGCTTCAACTTTATCCTTTGTACTTTCTACTAAATTAATTAAATCTTTATCATATTCTGTATGAATATCTGAATTAACAATAACTGAATCAAAGTATTTATTTAACATTGATAAGGTTCTATTAACAAGATTACCAACCGTATTAGCTAAATCGGTATTGTATCTTGCAATAAGTAAATCTTCACTGAAAGTTCCATCACTTCCAAAAGGTACTTCTCGAAGTAAATAGTAACGAATTGCATCTACTCCATATTCTTTAATATATTCTCTTGGATCTCGATAATTTCCTAAACTTTTTGAAATTTTACCACCATTAATAATTAACCAGCCATGACCAAAGATTTGATGTGGTAATGGTAAATCAAGTGCCATTAAAATACAAGGCCAAATAATTGTATGAAATCTAACAATTTCTTTACCAACAATATGTAAATCAGCAGGCCAATATTTTTTAAATAGACTGTCATCATCACTTAAATATCCAAGAGCACTGATATAATTGGATAAAGCATCTATCCAAACATAAACCACGTGCTTTTTATCAAAAGTAACGGGAATTCCCCAATCGAAAGTTGTCCGAGATACACATAAATCTTCTAATCCTGGTTTAATAAAGTTATTAATCATTTCATTTTTTCTTGAAACTGGTTGAATAAAATCTGGATGAGATTCAATATAATCAACTAATCTATCTTGATATTTACTTAATTTAAAGAAATAAGCTTCTTCAGAAACCATTGAAACTTCTCTTCCACAATCAGGACATTTTCCATCAACTAATTGACTTTCTGTCCAAAATGACTCACAAGGTGTGCAATAAAGGCCTTTATATTCCCCTTTATAAATATCTCCTTGGTCATATAATTTCTTAAATATTTTTTGAACTGTTTCAACATGATAATCGTCAGTCGTCCTTATAAATTTATCATAGTTAATATCTAAACTTTTCCATAAATCTTTAGCATCAGCAATTATTTTGTCTACATATTCTTGAGGTGTTACTCCAGCTTCTTCCGCTTTCTTTTGAATTTTTAAGCCATGTTCATCACTTCCTGTTAAAAAGTAAACATCATATCCTTGTTGTTTTTTATATCTTGCAATAGCATCAGCTATAACTGTTGTATAACAATGTCCAATATGAAAATTAGCAGATGGGTAATAAATTGGGGTTGTTATATAATATTTTTTCTTTTCCATACATTTCTCCTTATCTTTTATATAGTATTCTTTTAAAAAAAAGACTCTCATCCTAAAGGACGAGAATCTCGTGGTACCACCTTATTTTGCATATTACTATGCCTCAATCTCTTAACGTGAGTTCCGTAGGTTACCCTATGCTCCAAAACCATATTCAATCAGGTCCAATTGTTTTTTTCACCAATCAAAACATCTCTTTAAATATTCCTAATTTACTCATTTCTTCTTCACAACTTGCCTATATTCTAGCATAATTAAATTAATTAATCAAGATATTTATCTAAAAAATTATTCATAAGATCTAATAATTTCAAATCACTATTTTCTAAATTAGTATCTGAAAGCAACATCAATAACCCAACTGTATCCCCATTTTTAATAACTGTTTTAATAACATAAGATACTTTTATATCATCACTATCTCTATTAATGGATAAAAAAATGGGAATATATTCCGAAACATCTTTCCTTTCATCTAATACATTATTCAAATAAGGACTAAGTTCCAAACCTTGATATTCTTTATATTTATTAGATGTTAAAACTATTTTATTCAAATTAGTTAATATAAAATGCTTATCATAAACATCTTCAATACATTTTATTAAATTATTAAGAGATATATCATATTCATCTAAATCAGAATATCTATTCAAAACAATACTATCATCTTGAACATTAATCTCAACTTGCTCATTTTCTTTAATTTTTAAAACTTTGCGAATTTCTTTTGGTATGACAATCCTTCCTAAACTGTCAACTCGTCTAACCATACCAGTTGCTTTCATTTAATCACCCAATTTTATTATTGGTAAATATTATCAAAATATACTTCTTTTTAAAAATTTAAAAGAAAACATTATATAAAAACTCTTTAACTATTATATTTTAGATATTTTTTATTTTATACCAACTGTATTTTTATTTAATTCTAAGTATTTAAGATAAGTTTCATTAAACGTATTAATTAAAATTATATCTCGATTTTTCATAATATCAAAAACTTTATTATTTAAATTTTTCAGAAATATATCTGTTAAATAAGAATTTAATCTTTTTATTTTAAAGTCCGTATCTAAGTATTTTTCTAAACTATTCCCTAATTTTTCTACCATAGGTATTGACTCATTTTCTAATTCTATTAGAGTTTCATCATATATTTTTTTAATTTTATTTTTATTTTCTTCTAAATCATTATTTATTTTTAAATTTTCTTTAATTGTTAATTTCTTTTGATTAAATAAATTCATCAAATAATTATTATAATTATTCATAAATGCTGTAATATTTTTTTTTATTTCTTTTTCATTTTCAAAGCCTTCTGCTATCTCTATAATTTTTTTTGGTAAATTTTCACTTTGAATTTTTAATAAATTAGATACTGTTAAAACTAGAACTTCTATATTATTATCAAGATCAAAATTTAATTTGTTTAAATATATTTCTTTATTTTTTACTTCTAACTGTTTTTTTATATCTTCATCGTTCATATTTAACCCTTTCTATTATTTTTTTACAATAATATGATACCAATTTTACAATGGTTTGTCAAATTGACGATAATTTAGATTAGTTAACAGTATTTAAAAGCTTTATTTTTCACTCATTTTATATGCTCCAAGAAATCCTCCAATAAAAAGTATACATCCTATTATTACTTCTAAAAAATGTAGATTAGTTGCAAATAATGGTTTGAGAATTGCAATTATTGAAGCTAAAACAAAGCCTAAAACTCCAAAATAAGTTTTGATTTCATATTTTTTTAATAAATACTCAATTAATTTAGCAACTAATACTATTCCAATTATAACTCCTATTCCAAATACTCCTAAAATTAAGATATTACTACCAAGTAAACTAAAATCTGTAATACTTCGAACTGTATCAATTATTGGTTCATAATATCCCAATAACATCAAGACAAATGAGCCACTTATACCGGGAATAATCATCGTTGATGAAGCAATTGCACCTACAATAAATAATTTTAAATATCCAACTATTCCTAAATTAGCTAAACTAACAACACTATCTCCTGACTTTAAAAAAGCAAAGGTTGTAACTAGGGCAAAAGTTATTGCAAAAATAACCCAATTACTAAAGTTCTTTTTCTTAGGGCTAACTTTCTTCCAGATAAGAGGTATTCCACCTAAAATTAAACCTAAGAATAATAAAGTAGTTGGAAAAGGATATTTATCAAGAGCAAAACCAATTATTTTACTAAATACCACAATAGCAAGAACTAAACCAATTCCTAGAGGGAGAAGAAATTTTATATTCTCTTTTATATTTTTGAAAAAATGACTTATCGTATTAATTATCTTTTCATAAATACCTAAAGTTATCATTAAAGTGCCACCACTGACACCAGGAATAACATTAGCAAGTCCAATTATCATACCTTTTATTACTAAAATTAGATTTTTTTTCATAAGTACCTCCATTAAATTATATATTTAAAATTTATTTAACTATTCCTTATTTAAAAATAGAATATAAAGGAATATCTTTTTTATAATTATTATAGAAATTGTCCATTAAAGCAATATGAGTAAATCCCCCCTGACCATATTTTTGTTTTGATATTACAAGTCCATAGTCATAACCTTTTTCTTCAGCTATTGAAACATATTGGTCGTTTACTTCTACAACTAAACCAACGTGTCCATCTTTATAGGCAATATCACCAGGTTTTACTTTACCTTTGGCTTGTGAAAAACTAATCGTTTCAGGTTGAAAACCATCTGCTCCTCCAATTGATCCAGGAGTTGTTGTAGAAACGGTTATTTTTTGTTTAGGATCACCAGTATAGTATCCTCCATTAAATATAGCCCAAGCAACAAAGCCATTACAATCCATTCCAAATGGATATTTATTATTAGGTTTTTGTTTATCTGTTCCAGGAGACATCATTTTTACATCACAGCCCCATTTATTGGAAATACCAATAAAATTATCGCCACTATCATTATACCCACTATAGGTATGAAAATGCCCACCACTCCAAAAATAAGGGATATGAATATTAATATGACTTGATAAGTATAGGGCAGCAGCTACTACTCCTTCTCGACTTTTATATCCAGCGTGTCTAACTGCATTAAATAGTCCTGTATTATACTGACTTCCACTATTACATTGTATCATATTTTTATTATTGGCATATTCACCAATTCCTGCAACTACTTGTCTACTTTCGACAATTCTTCGATAGGCAGCCATTTGTTTTTCTCTTTCATTTAATGCTTTTTCTTGTTCACTTAAATATTCTTCTAATTCTTCTTCTCTTCTTTCTTCTTCAATTGCTTCAATATATTCTAAATTAGCAAATTCATAGCAAACAGCAAGACCATTATAATCATCATTAATAATTTTCCCAATCATTCCCATAAGACCATCTACTACTGTTGGAACTAAAAAGATAATAATAGCAGCAATTATACGGTTTTTTATATTTTTTACTTCCATTTCAGGATTAATCATCTTCTTATATACATCTATTGTTATTTTTATTATTAATAATAAAGGAATTGCAAATTTTATAATTGTCATAAATAATTTAAAATAATAAAGTATTCGAAGAAAAACAGTATTTAAACAAATATCCATAAAACTCCTTTCAACTACTTAGAGTTATATCCAAAAATTAATAACTATCAATATTATATAATAAATTTCTTAAATAATAAATCTTTTTTTAAGCTTCATCATATTTTGTTTTGAAATTTAGAATTTAAAAAAATCAATATAATTTATATTATACTCATTTTATTAATTTTATTTTATATATCAAAACTATGTAAAAAAAATTGACCTAACTTTATTAAGTCAATTTTTACCAAAATTTAAATTATCAGCAAATGCTCTCAGTTGATTTAACCTTATTAACCATCACGTATTATAAAGTCATTTAATGAGTAAACTACTTTGAAATTATCTTTTAACTCATCATTTTAATTTATTATTTGTTTGATTACTAAACCTACAAGCAATCTATCATATCGTCTTATATGATATTAAACGTAACTTGCCTCTTTCATTTATTTACGTGTTAAACAGTATGTCAGGCAATTTTTTAAAGATAAGAAGTATAACCTTGATCACTACTAAAATTATTAGAAGTTGAGTTATTTCCAGTTTGTCCACCTGCTTTTCTTTTTAGACTACTAAATAGATCATTAAATTCTCTTTTAGCATTATCATATTTATCAATGCAATCATAAAGATCAATGGCACTATTTCTACAAACATAATTTTCGACATAATCCATACCTTGGATAATCTTATCTCTTGAGCGTTGCATATTTTCATAAGCAATTTTTAAATTCAATATATCATCATTACTTAATGTTTCTTGATAATTTGAAATTTCATTTCTTAAAAGATTTGAAATTATTTCTTCCGTTGTACCTTTTGTTGTTGAACTTGTTTCAAATTCCCTTATATAATCTGTTACCGAATTCAAAAGTCTTATTTCTGAGCCCATATCATGATAGTCATCATAATTTTCAAGATTCTTTTTTATTTGTTTTAGGTTGCTTTCGCGAGTTTCATATTCGTTTACCTTTTCAGTAATTTTATAATCGCTTAAATCTTCATAATTATCAGATTGGACAATTTCAGCAAGACAAGAGTAACCTAAATCATCATTTTTAACAATTTCATCATATTTAGGATTACGTGGAGATAATTCTGGTTGTCCACTTGCTAATTCTTGTTCAGAGTTTAATTCTTCTCCATTTGCTGCTTCTTCTGTTGGTGGAGTTGTATCTACTTCTGAACTTAAATTTTCTTCTGATGTTGCTGGTTCATTATCTTGTTCAAATTCTAATTCTTCGCCATTTGCCATTTCTTCTGGTGGTTGAGTTGTATCTACTTCTGAACTTAAATTCTCTTCTGATGTTGATGGTTCATTATCTTGTTCAAATTTTAATTCTTCGTTATTTGTCGTTTCTTTTGGTGGCGTAGTTTCTTTTACTTCAGAACTTAAACTTTCTTCCTGCCCAGTTTGATTTTTTGAATTTTGTAATTGCTCAT
>CAYTGK010000029.1:0-10174 GCA_964437305.1 uncultured Muribaculaceae bacterium | reverse complement strand
GATGAAAATAAAAACATCAAAGAAAATTAGTTAGATATAAAAGTCTAACTTTTTTTATTTTTAATTAATCAATAAATTTTGCATATTTTTTTAATTTGTTTATATAATAAAGTGAATGGGGAATTATATGAATATTGATAAGAATAAAAAAATTGTAATAGGAATAATGACTATTATTTTAGTTATAACATTTCTCTTAATAGGAAAAGTTTTCAAAAATAAAACTGATGATACGCTTGAAGCTGTTAAGACTTCGTTTTTGACATCTACTATTTTGAATATTGATGATAATTATTTAACTTTACAAGACGAAAATAATATTATTTATACCTTTTTAGTAACAGATGCTGTTGGGTTAGAAGTTGCAGTAGGAGAAAGTATTGAACTTGAATATAAAGGAGAACTTGATAAAACTTTGGATGTTCAAAATAATGAAGTAGTTGGTTATAAAGTATTACAGCTTGCCGATGGGAAAGTACCAACTGTTTGGAACGATAATGGTATATTTAGTAAATATTATGATTTTGCTTTAGAAACAGTTAATAATCTTACTTTAGATGAAAAGATAGGACAAATATTATTACCAAGAGTACCTGATAAAGATGCAATTGAGGACTTGAAAAAATATAAATTTGGAGGATATGTCTTATATACTAAAGATTTTCAAGATAAAGAAAAGAATGAAGTTATTAACATGATTAATAATTATCAAAATAATTCAAAAATACCTTTATTAATTGCAACTGATGAAGAAGGAGGAACAATAGTTAGAGTTAGTAGTAATAATAAGTTAGTTGATACTCCTTTTAAATCACCTAGTACTTTATATAAAGAAAATGGAATGACAGCAATTAGAGAAGATACGATTAATAAAAGTAAAGTGTTAAGTGAATTAGGAATTAATGTTAATTTAGCACCTGTTGTTGATGTTTCTACTAGTGGTGGAGATTATATTCATGAAAGAGCTTTAGGTGAGGATACAGCAACAACTAAAGAATATGCTAAAAATGTTATTAATGCTAGTTTTGGTAAAAATGTATCTTATGTTTTAAAACACTTTCCAGGTTATGGAAGTAATAGTGATACTCATAAGAATGAAAGTATTGATACAAGAGATAAAGATACCGTTATGAAAACAGATATTCCACCTTTTCAAGCTGGAATCTCTGCTGGTGCTGAAGCCGTCATGATGAGTCATCATGTAAGTGAAGCTTTTGATAAAAGTAAACCAGCTTCTTTATCAAGTGATGTTCATAATGTTTTACGTGATGATTTAGGCTTTACTGGTATTATTATGACTGATGATTTAGATATGAGTGCTTTAAACACTAAATATGCTGATACTAAAGTTAAAGATGCTCTTTTATCTGGTAATGATATCTTAATAGTAACTGATTATAAAACAACGATAACCAAGATTAAATCCTTAATTGAAAATGGTGATATCAGTGAAGATTTAATTACTAAATTAGCCTTTAGAGTTATTGCTTGGAAATATTATAAAGGTTTAATTATTCCAAATCAGAAATAATTAAGGTATTACTTTGCATTTTAAAAGGCTTATAAAATTTTAATTGTCTTAATAATTTAAATAAAGCTTCATCTTTACCTTTACTTTCTAACATAATATCAATGTTAGTATTAAGAGGTATTAAAAGATTAATAAATTTTAAAAACGAATTGTAATCTATATAAAAATGATGCGTTCGTTTTTCTTTTTGACTTTTAGGACTAGAAAAATGCATTTTAGGGTTTAGAGTATCATTATCCCAAGTTTTAATTATTAAAGGAAGAAGTTTTTTAATATCTTCTTGTTTTTCATGATTACAAGTAAAATGATGATAATCAAGAACCATTGGAATATTTAATTTTTGACATAACTCTAAAGTTTCAGTTACGGTATAAGTTTTATCATCGTTTTCTAAAATAATTATTTTCTGTAAAGATTTTGGTAAATTTAAAAATACTTTCATAAATCTTTTGATTGCCAATTCTTTATTTGGAAGATGAGACCCAATATGAAGAACTACACGAGAATCTATTCCTAACATTTTAAATATTAATAAATGATTTTCAAGAATTCTAATACTATTACTTAAAACTTCAGGATTTTCACTATTTAAAACTAGAAAATGGTCAGGATGGGCATCAACTCTTAAATTATACTTTTTAATTTTATCTCCAATTTTTTTCCACTTATCTTTATATTTTGTATAATCATAATCAATATTTTTAATTGTTGCAAGAGGTAAAATATTATGAGTCATCCTATAAAAAGTAATTTTATTTTGAATATTATAATCAATTACTTTACTAAAAAGCTTTAAATTTTCTAAAATTAATTTATCTAGTTCTTGATTACCTTTATCTTTTAGTTTTTGATATTTAGTATAAGTCATTGTATGAAAATGCTCATTGATAGTTAAAGGTGTACCTAAATAACCAAGTCGAATTTTCATTTTATCACCTTTATTAGTATTAGCAAATTTTTAAAAATATATTAAAAGTATTAAATCGAAAAGTTTGTTTTGCAAAATAAACATTATGTTAACAAAGAAATAAAAAAAAATCCACAATAAATGTGGAAATTTTATTTCTGATAGATTAAATCTTTAAAACTTACTCTTTTTTCTAATTGATTAGCATTAATCATAATATCTTGCAAATGTTCAAATGATTCTTCAGTAAATTCAGTTGTTTTAGGCCAAGTATCAGCATTTTTATATCTATCTATAACTGTGATTAAATCTGTTAAAGAAGTATCAGGAAATTCAGGTAGAATAACTTCAGCTATTTCTTTACTACTTTTTTCGTGAACGAAGTCAAGTCCTTTTTGAATAGCTTTGGTGAAATTTTCAATGACTTCTGGATTTTTTTCTAAATAAGAAATTCTAGCATTATAAGCTGTATAAGGAACAACTCCTCCAAGTTCACCAAGACTTGCGACGATATAACCATAACCTTCTTTTTCAACTAAAGTAGCATTAGGTTCAAATAAACTTACAAAATCACCAGTTCCTCCAATAAAAGCTCCTTGCATTGATGCAAATGCAATACTTGTATCAATTGTTACATCTTTTTTAGGATCAATTCCATTTTTGGATAAAATATATTCAAGAGTCATTTCTGGCATACCACCAATTCGACCTCCAATTATGAATTTACCTTTCAAGTCTTTAAGAGTGAAGTTTTCAATTTTTTTTCTTGAAACAATGAAACTTCCATCTTTTTGAGTTAATTGAGCAAACGTTTTTAAATAATCTTTTTCACCTTGATTATAGACATAGATTGTTGCTTCAGAACCAGAGAAACCAATATCAACATCGCCCGATAAAACTGCAGCTGTTACTTTATCAGCTCCATTTGTTAAAATTAATTCAACATCTAATCCATAATCTTCAAAATAACCATTATGTAAAGCAACATATTGAGGAGCATAGAAGATACTATGGGCAACTTCAGCAACTCGAACTTTCTTTAAGTCTTTTTTATCATTTTTAATATTAAATAAAACTGCACAACAAATAACAAAGACAAGAACAAAAGCCACGATTGTTATAACTTTCTTTTTCATTTTTCCTCCAATCAAAGTATTATATGATATAGTTTGCTTTGGGTTAAAAAAAGTAAGTATTTTAAATATTAATTTTATGTAAAAAGATACTTGTTCTATTCTTAATTTTATGTTAAAATTACAATCAATTCGAAGAATATAAATTAGCTGTTGAGTAATATTATTATCACTATAATAGTATTTTTTAAATAAATAGAAAGGAATAAATATGAAAGAAAATGTAATGAAAGATATCTTATCAGGTATGTTTATTGTTTCAACTAATAATTCAGCGTGTGTTGTTGATACAGTTTTACAAGTAAGTTCTTCTAATCAACCATTAATCAGTGTTACAATTAATAAAAATAATTATACAAATAAAATGCTTAAGAAAAATAAAAAGTTTGCTATTAGTATTTTAAGTGAAAAAGTAAATGGCAATATTATAAAAACGTTTGGTTTTAATTCATCAAGAGATATAGATAAGTTTAAAGATTTTGATTATATAGAAGTAGATGGTATTAAAATTTTAAAAGATACAATTGGTTATATGATATTAGAATTAACATCAATAGTTGATACTGAAACACATGATATTTTTATTGGAAGAATAATTGAAAACCAAAGATTTAACACTGAAAAACCTATGTCATATCAATATTATCAAGAACATAAAGAAGGACTTTTAGAGATTAAAACTAAGAATGGAAAAACTGCTTGGGTTTGTACAGTATGTGGTTTTGTATATTATGGTGATTTACCAAATGACTTCGTTTGTCCGATATGTGGAGTAGGAGTTAGTGCTTTTATTAAGAAGTAAAAAAAGGTATTTTTAATTAAGAAAATATGATATAATTTAATTGTCTAATGGATGACAAGTATAGTTTCGATAAAGGAGGAATTGATTATGGAACTAAAAGGTAGTAAAACAGAAAAAAATTTAATGACAGCTTTTGCTGGTGAAAGTCAAGCTAGGAATAAGTATACTTATTTTGCTAGTAAGGCTAAAAAAGAAGGGTATGAACAAATTGCAGCTATTTTTTTAGAAACAGCTGATAATGAAAAAGAGCATGCTAAGTTATGGTTTAAAGAGTTAAATGGTGGAGATGTACCTAGTACTTTAGAAAATTTAAATGCAGCTGCCGAAGGGGAAAATTATGAGTGGACTGATATGTATGATGAATTTGCTAAAACTGCTAAAGAAGAAGGGTTTATAAGAATTGCTACTTTATTTGAAGGAGTTGCTAAGATTGAAAAAGAACATGAAGAAAGATATCGTAAATTAATAAAAAATATGGAAGAAGGACTAGTATTTTCAAAAGATGGTGATACTATTTGGCAATGTCGTAACTGTGGACATATTGTTATTGGAAAAAATGCTCCTAAAGTTTGCCCAGTATGTGCTCATCCTCAAAGTTACTTTGAAGTTAAGAAAGAAAACTATTAAAATAATCAAAAAGGGAAGTTTTGAGCTTTCCTTTTTGTATAAATTAATAACAACTTTTAATTATTTTGAGTTAGTTAAATAAGTATAAATAATTTCTTTAGGTTTATTTAAATAGATGATTTCATATAAAATATTGACTATTCCAAATTTAATATTATTTTTAGCAAATAAAGCATGGATAGCTTTTAAATTTTCTAATCCTTCAATAGTAGTTACTTTTTGGTAACTTTTAAAATCTTTTCCTTCACCAATTAATTTACCAAAGGTAAAATTACGACTTTTAACACTAGTACAAGTTAGAATTAAATCTCCAATACCAGCATAAGTTGTAAAAGTTTCTGATTTTCCTCCAAAAAAGAGAATAACTTTTTGAATATCTTTAGAAGCATCAACTAAAAATTTGGCATTAGTACTGGAATTTACATCTAAACCATCAAGAATACCTGAGAAAATAGCTATAACATTTTTTAAAATACCACATAATTCACATCCAATAATATCATTAGTTTTATCAATTGTTAAATAGGGAATATCTGAAAATAAATTAGAAAAATAGTCTAAAGAACTTTGATTTTGAGATGCTAAAGTTAGTCCCATTGGCTCTTTTTTTATTACTTCTCTTGCAAAAGATGGACCTGATATACAAGTTATATTTTTTGTTTTTAATTCTTTTTCTAAATACTCATGAATAAGTATATTTTCTTGATCTTCAATACCCTTAGTTGCAATTAAAATTTGATGATTATTAATATTATTTTTCATTAAAGCAATAGTTGAATTTAAAAATTTCGCAGGAATTGCTAAAATAATAGTCTCATTCTCTTCTAAAAGTTTAACAATATCCATAGTAAATTTAGTATTTTGGTTAAGTTTAAAATCTAAAGCCTTACTATTTCTAAAAGTTTTACTTAATTCTTGATATTCCTCTTTCAAAGCTGTCCACATCATTATATTAACATTTTTATTTTCTAAAATAGAAGCAATTGCAATTGCATAAGCTCCTGTTCCAATTATACCTACATTCATATTTTCCTCTTTCTATCTATATAATAAAATATATCATATTTTATAGAAAATATTAAGTTTTTTTTGAAAAAAAAGAATTTTTCTTGTCATAGAGTAAATTTTATGATAATATACTATTGTAATTTGGTGGAATTGGTGAAGTGGTTAACACGCCAGATTGTGGCTCTGGTATGCAAGGGTTCGATCCCCTTATTCCATCCCATTAATGTATATTACCCTTATTTACAAGGGTTTTTATTATATTCTTAAGCTATAGAAAAGATTAATTTAAAGTATTTATAATATATTATAACTATAATTGAAAAATGTAATTAAAAATATCTTAATGGAGGAAAAATGAAAAGTAAAAAAATTGTTATAGTATTGATTATTTTAATAATTATTTTGATTGGAGCTTTGACATATGTATTTATAAATAATAAAGAGAAAAATACTAAAAAATCAAATGATGTTACTAATAGAGAAATTTTAAGTCCATTAGAAAAAAAAGCTAATGATAAGTTAAAAGAAATGACTTTAGAAGAAAAAATAGGACAAATGCTAATAATGTCATATCGAAAGAGTGAATTTGATAATACTTTAAAAAATGAATTAGAAACTAATAAACCAGGAGGTTTTATCTTGTTTGCTGAAAATTTTACAACTTATGATAAAACTTTAGAGTTAATAAAATCAATTAAAGCAACTTCTGATATTCCTATGTTTATGTCTATAGATCAAGAAGGTGGAACAGTTCAAAGACTTGAAAATTTAAAAGATGTAAAAATAACTAAAATACCAGCTATGTTTGAGGTTGGCAAAACAAATGATTCTAATCTTGCTCGACAAATTGGTAATGTTATAGCTACTGAATTAAAGGTTTTTGGTATCAATATGGATTTTGCACCTGATGTTGATATTGTTGATAGTCCAAGTCAAAGTTTTATAGGAAATCGAAGTTTTGGAACAACTCCTAATTTAGTTAGTATGATGGGAATAAGTTTAGGGAAAGGTCTAGAAGATAAAGGTGTAATTCCTGTTTACAAACATTTTCCAGGTCATGGAAGTACTGAGACTGATTCGCATTATGATTTACCAATTATTAATAAAACTAAAGATGAATTAATGAAAAAAGAATTAATTCCTTTTAAAAAAGCTATTGAAGAAGGATGTAATGTTATTATGGTAGGACATTTAGCAATTCCTAAAATTACTAATGATAAAATTCCAGCCTCATTATCTAAAACTGTAATAACGGACTTGTTAAAAAAAGAATTAAATTATCAGGGACTAGTTATAACTGATGCTCTTAATATGGAAGCTTTAACTAAATATTATACAGAAACTGAAATTTATGAACTCGCAATTAATGCAGGAGTTGATATACTCTTAATGCCTAAATCTTTAACTAGTGCTATTACAAATATTAAAGCAAGTATTGAAGCTAAAAAAATATCAGAAGAACAAATTAATAATTCTGTTCGTAAAATCTTAACTTTTAAATATGAAAAACTAACTGATGATACTTATTTTGACAAAAGTTATTTAGGTTCAAGTAAACATCAAAAGATAATTTCTAAAATAAATGTCAATTAGACACTTTTAAATTGACATTAATTTCTAGAAGTATTATTATCATAGTGGAAAGGGTAATTGTATTATGACAGAGATGGATTTGGATAAATTAATAAAGTTAGTACAAGAAAACAAAACGGTTAATGAAATAAGTTTAGAAATGGGAGTTCCTTTAAAAGAACTTTATCAATATTTTACATTTTTAAAAAATGAGGGAATGGAATTTAAAAGAATTTACTATTCAAATGGTGATATTTCTTATAAAATAAAAAAATGTTTAACTTTAAAAGAAAAATTACCAAAAGAGCAAGTTATTGTTACTAAGCCAGATGAGTTAGAATTAAAATTTTTATTACTATCAGATTTACATATTGGTTCGGTTTTTGAAAGATTAGATTTACTTGAAAAAGCTTATGAATATGCTTTTCATGAAAATATCCATTCTATAATAGTTGCTGGTGATATAGTTGATGGTATTAAGATAGGGCATCCTAAAATACATGATAATTATAAAGATCAAATAAATTATTTTCTTGATAATTATCCATTTAATAAAAATATTTTAACTTATGTTCTTTTAGGAGATCATGATTTTGATTCATTAAAAAATGCAGGACTTGATATTGAAAAAATAATTGAGTCTTATCGACATGATCTTGTTAGTCTTGGCTATAGACAAGGAATTTTAAAAATAAAAAATGATGAAATATATATAAGTCATAATTTAGAAGAAAATGTTGGATTTCAACCAATTAATTTAAATAAAATAAAAAAAGAATGTTTAGTTCTTGAAGGTCATAATCATTTCATGTTTTTAAAAGAAGGCTCAGGATTTAAAAAAGTTTCTTTACCATCGTTATCTAATTTATATACAAGTATTAATCCTCATGTTCAACCTAGTATGGTTAAAATGACTTTAGAATTTACTAGAAATAATGGTTTTATATCGAATGCTGTTTTTGAACAATTTTTAGTTGATCCAGAAATAGTAAAAATGAATGAGTTTGATATATCTCTTTCACGTGGTAAACATACAAGAGCAATAGAAATTGAGAATGAAGTTAATGATTCTTCAAAAGTCTTAAAAAAATAACAAAATATCTTTTGAGATAGATTGTTTTTTTTGAATGTTTATGCTATAATTTGCACGTAGAAAAGGGTGATACTATGTTTATAGATGAAGTATTAATTAAAGTAATTGCTGGCAATGGAGGGGATGGTTGTACAGCCTTTCGGAGAGAGAAGTTTGTTCCAATGGGAGGACCCTATGGAGGGAATGGAGGAAATGGCTCAAATATTATTTTTAAGGTTGATACAGGTTTACATACTTTAATTGATTTACGATATATGAAAACAATCAAAGGTAAAAAAGGGGAAAATGGTAGTGGTAAAAATATGGATGGTAAGAATGCTGAAGATGTTATTATTAAAGTACCCCAAGGAACTGTTGTTACAGATTATGATACAAATTTTATTATTGCTGATTTAAAAGATGCAAATTCTTCTGTTGTTGTTGCTAAAGGTGGGCGAGGAGGTCGTGGTAATACAGCTTTTAAAACGCAATCTAATCCAGCTCCTAATTTTTCAGAAAATGGAGAACCTGGAGAAGAAAAAATTTTAAAAGTTGAATTAAAACTATTAGCTGATGTTGGATTAGTTGGACTTCCAAGTGTTGGTAAAAGTACGATTTTATCCAAAGTTAGTAAAGCTAAACCGAAGATTGCCGATTATCATTTCACGACTTTAACTCCCAATTTAGGAGTTGTTAAAACTAAAGATAATCGAAGTTTTGTGATGGCTGATCTTCCTGGTTTAATCGAAGGAGCAAGTAAGGGAATAGGACTTGGAGATAAATTTCTAAGACATATTGAAAGGACCAAAGTAATTGCTCATGTTGTTGATATGTCAGGAGTTGAAGGACGAGATCCATATCAAGATTTCGTGATTATTAATAAGGAACTTGAGAATTTTAGTCCTAAACTAATTAAGAAACCTATGATTGTGATTGCTAATAAAATGGATGTAGAAGCTGCAAATAAAAATTTAGAAGAATTTAAAAAGAAAGTTAAATGTAATATTTATCCGATTAAGGCAATTACTGGTGAAGGTTTAGATGAGGTATTAATTAAATTAGCTGATTTGGTTGAAAATGAACCTAATACTCCATTATATGAAGAAGGAGAATATTTATCCCATGTTTTATATAAGTTTGAAGAAGAAAAACCATTTGACATTAGAAAAGAAGGAGATACTTATATTATATTTGGAGATAAAGTTGAAAAAATGTTTAAGATGACTAATTTTCAGAGTGAGGAAGGAATTGAGAGATTTATTAGAAAATTAAGAAAATTAGGAATTGATGATAAGTTAGAAAGTATGAATGTTCCAGATGGAGCTATTGTTAAAATTCTTGATTTTGAATTTGAATATCATAAATAATCATAAATTTAACTTTTATATTTTATTAGTACATATAAATTTCAGAATATTAGAAATATTTACTTTTTGATTATTTTATGATACTATATTAATAGAAATGAGGCTGATTAAATGAAACCAATAGCAATCGGTGTTGATAATTTTAAAGAAATAAT